>JAVBRG010000187.1:0-10890 GCA_031548195.1 Planctomycetota bacterium
CTAAAAATGCTCTTTTGCCCGGATACTTCGTCAGGGCTTCGCTCTCGCGTTTTGTAACACAAACCACCACCGCGTGTTACAAAACGCTGCCGCTACGCCCTTCCTCGTCTGCGGGCAAAATAGCAATTTTTAGAGGTGCCCTAAGGTCTTGCCCAAAACCGATAGGAAGGAGGCGGGGTACGCATCATGAACAGCCATGCATTTATTTGGGGCATTTCAACCGCCGTGCTGGCTCTTTTTCTAGCGGTGTCGCCAATTCCGGCCGGGAACCCGGCGGAGAACCGGGAAAAAAATCCCGCCATTCCCATCCTCATGTTTCATAAGGTGGACGATAATCCCCGGGATCCCGAAAGCGTAAGCCCGGAACAACTCGCAACCCTGTTTACCGAACTGTGGCGGCTCGGCTTTCATCCGGTCAACATCAGCGACATCCTGGACAACAATGTCGACCGCATCGTGCCCAAGGGCCTGAAACCGCTGGCTCTCACCGCCGACGACGCCCACCGCAGCGTGCTGTTTTCCCGCGCCTCGGGCATCGCCGGAGAATTTCCCAACTCCCGGTCCCTGGTGGATATCCTCCGTGATTCCCTCAAGCCCTTCGGCCGCGAACCCCGGGCCACCTTTTTTGTGGGTGGAGTCGAGGACGACCGCATCTCCAAAACTCCCGGAGGGTATTTCGGCGGCTTCATGCCCCTGCCGGAGGCGCTGAAAACCATGGCGGACCTGCCCGGCTTGGAAATCGGCTATCACACCCTGAGTCACATCCGGATGCTTGACATGGGAGCGACCCGGGTCAGGGAACTCGTCCTCGAACAAATCGCCGAACTAAAGGCGCTTGGCCTCTCGGACCGGGTCGTGCCCATACTGGCCTATCCCTACGGCGTTCACCCCGAACCGGACGGTATCGACGAACTCCGCCGCCTCGGGTTCAAGGGGGCGGTCCTGGCTTTCCCCGGCGTGAACGAAGCCCGCTACGCCAGCTTGCCGGTCTGCGAGTATGATGGAAAGCTTCTCACCGACCCCTACAAACTTCCCCGGGTGGGCATAGGCTCACGACTCTACGCCCCCAACGATTCCCCCCAAAAGGGCACTTTCCTGCCCATCGACCCCCTGGAGGATTTTCGCAAAGACGTGTTGGGGGCGATACCGTTACTGTATGAATCATCCGGTCCATGACGGAGCGACCTTTCGTGACGCGCCTCAATCCGCCTTTCTCTCCACCGGGTCCGGCATCCGCCGGCTCATGAACAGGAATCCGGGGAAGAACAGGACCGCCGTCGCGCCCAGGGCGGCCCAGGGATTCAAGGTATAGCCGCCGACCAAAATCCCCACGCCGCAACAGAACGCCACGAAAATCGCATAGGGGAACTGGGTCGCCACGTGCTCCAGGTGCGGGCAGCCGCCGCCGGCGCTGGAGAGGATGGTGGTGTCGGAAATGGGACTGGCGTGATCGCCGAAGACCGCCCCCGACAGGACCGCGCCAATGCTGACCATGACCATGTGCATGGTGCCGTCGGCGTCGAGGCCGTTCAATTTGGCCAGGGTCATCGCCATCGGCAGGGTAATCGGAATCATGATGCCGAAGGTTCCCCAGCTGGTGCCGGTGGAGAGGGAAATCAGGCAGGAAATGCCGAAGACGCACAGCGGGAGCAGCCACATGGGGAAGGAGTTGGCCCGGAGAAGTTGATCGATATACTGCGGCAGGCCGAGGCCCCCGTCCGCCATCGGCTTCGAAATGATGTGGCCGATGGTCCAGGCCAGAACCAGGATGACCAAAGCCGGCACCATCGACTTGATGCCGTCCAGGATGGCTTCGGAGGCGTTCTTGATTCCGAGTATCCGCCGGCCGAGGAAGTAGAGGTAGGACACCACCAGGCTGAAAATTATCCCGTAGAACAGCGCCTTCGAGGCGTCGGCGTCACGGAAGGCCTCGACCAGGGTGAGGGTTTTCCCCGCTTCCAGGGCGAGGTAACTGGTCATGGGGAAGGCGACGATGCAGGCGAGGATGAGGATTAGCATCGGGACGACCATGTCGTACCATTTCGCGCCTTTGGCCTCTTCGTGAATTTCCAGGTGCCCGGGGGCGGCGCCGTATTTTTCCTCGTCGCAAAGCCGCCCGCCGGTGGCGGCGTTCTTCTCGGCTTCCGCCATCGGGCCGAAGTCGCGGTTGGTCGCCCCCACCAGGAAGACCAGGCAAATGGCGAAGAGGGCGTAGAGGTTATAGGGAATCAGTTTGATGAAGAAGGTCATCTCCCCGACGCCCAGATCCTTGAACCCCTCCGAGCCGCGGATTTGCGAGATGATGGTGACGACCCAGCTGGACACGGGGGCGATCATGCAAACCGGCGCGGCGGTCGAATCGAGGATATAGGACAATTTCGCCCTGGACACCCCGCGCCGGTCGGTGATCGGGCGCATGACGGAACCGACCGCCAGGGAATTGAAATAGTCGTCGATGAAAATCAGCAATCCGAAAAACCAGGCGAAGAGTTGCGCGCTGCGGCGGCCTTCGATGAAGCGGGCCGTCCAGTGTCCGAAAGCGCGGGCCGAACCGGCCCGGGATAGAAGGCCGACCAGGCCGCCCAGGAGACCGCAAAAGAGGAAGATGCGCACGTTCCAGTCGTCGGCCAATTTCGTGGCGATGAGATCGGTGACGTGAATCAGGGCGGCGAAGGGGTCGCCTCCGGCGTGAATCAGCGCCCCCGAGGCAATCCCTAGAAAGACGGAAAAAATGACGTCCTTGGTGACCAGGGCGAGAATAATCGCCAAAAACGGCGGGACAAAACCCAGATAGCCGGCATGCTCCATGCGCTTCCCCTTTCCTTCAGATTTATGGTGGAGTAAGGTTCGGTCCGGATTGTTTCCGGTGGTAAACTACTCGGGCGGAGTCGAAGTTTGGCAAGAACCTAAAGTGTAGTCGGGATAGCGGGAATGGCAACAGGAAAAGCCGTCCTTATCGACAATGTGCCGGGATGGCCGGAATGGAGTCAAACGGATGATCAATGCTACGCATTGGTGATGGGCAGGGGTGGAAAAAAAGCATCCCCCCATGAGGGCGCATCGCAAGTTTTTGTAAACAAAACTCTTTGTCCATGCCGCAATCAATTGGTTGGTGTTATATAAAGTACCTCCCCGATTTTTTCCAGACGATCGAGTTCCTTCAATACGTTTTCCTGCGCTTTGGCAATACGTTCCGGTGGTATATTGGTCGGCAAAAAAACACCCCGCGGATGCTCCTGCGGGGTGTATGATGAAAAGCCGGTTGTGTAGAAAACGACACTATTTCGAGGCGCGGATGGCTTCCTCGAGAATCCCCATGCCTTCCTCGAAAGTCTTCTCGTCGATGGTGAGGGGGTAGAGGAGGCGGATATTGTTGTAGTACGGGCCGCAGGTCAGGAGCACCAAGCCCTTCTCGAGCGCCTTCGTCTGTACCGACTTGGCGAAATCGGCGCTGGGTTTACCGTCCACGAAGAACTCGATGGCGATCATGGAGCCGGGGCCGCGAACGTCGCGAATTTGCGGGATGTCCTTCTTCAGGGCTTCGAGGCGCTTCTTGGCCTTGTCCCCGAGAGCCATGGATTTTTCACAAATCTTTTCCTCTTCGATGATGTCGAGGACGGCGTTGACGGCGGCGAGGCCGAGGGGATTGCCGGCGTAGGTGCCGCCGAGGCCGCCCGGCTGGGGGGTGTCCATGATCGAGGCTTTGCCGACCACGCCGGAAATGGGGAAGCCGCCGGACATGGATTTGGCGATGGTCATGATGTCGGGTTCGACATCGTAGTATTCGCTGGCGAAAACCTTGCCGGTGCGGCAGAAGCCGCTCTGGACTTCGTCGTGGATGTAGACGATGCCGTGTTCGTCGCAGAGTTTGCGGAGAGCGTGGACAAATTCCTTCGGCGCCATGTTGAAGCCGCCCTCGCCCTGCACCGGTTCAATGATGATGGCGGCGACGCGCTTGGGTTCGATGGCGGTTTTGAAGATGTCGTTGATGGCGTCGAGGCTTTCCTGGACGCTGATGCCGTGCACGGCGTTGGGGAAGGGGACGTGATAGATGTCACCGGGGAAGGGACCGAAGCCGTTCTTGTAGGGATTGACCTTGCCGGAGAGGCCGAGGGGCAGGTTGGTGCGGACGTGGATGGAGGCGTTGAAGGCGATGATGCCGGGGCGGCCGGTGTGGCAGCGGGCGATTTTGATGGCGTTTTCGACCGCTTCGGCGCCGGTGGAGAAGAAGCAGGTTTTCTTGGGGCTGTTGCCGGGGGCGAGTTTGTTGATCCGCTCGGCGGCGGTGATGTACAGTTCGGTGGGGATGACCTGGTGGCAGGTGTGGGTCAGCTTGTCCAGCTGGGCGGTGAGGGCGGCTTTGACCTTGGGATGGACGTGACCCATGTTGAGGACGCCGATGCCGCCGGCGAAATCGATGTAGCGCTTCCCTTCGACGTCCCAAATTTCCGCGTTCCTCGCCTTTTCGGCGTAGAAGGAACACATGACGCCGATGCCCTTGGGGGTGGCGGCGAGGCGGCGGTTTTGCAGATCCTGGTTCTTGCCCATTACTTTTTCTCCTGTGATGAAAAATCCTTGCTGGAAATTACACTGGCTGCATACGCGGGTAACCAAATAAAAACCGAAATTTTGCCAAGCGACGTTTGAACCGCCAATCGCCACTTGACACAAGGGCAGCTCGAAAAATTGTATTTTTGGAGCTGCCCACAAATCATTTTCACCGGTAATTCCTCAATGCTCCTCCCATACCCCCGCGAAAGCAAGGAAAATAATCCCGGAAAATAAACCGGTGCCCCGTAAAACCTGAATTTACGGAGCACCAGGATTGGGTAAAGCTCTGGGAATTAGCGTTTCCACTTCAAGTTGGAGCGGGAGTATTCGTCGCCGAAGAGCAGGTATTCGCGTTCTTCCGGGCTGACGTTCGAGTAGGCGCTTTTAGCCATGGAGTAGAAGATAATGCCTAAAACCACCCAGGTTCCGATCATGATCCATTCGACGTGGCCGAGAGGATTCGGGCTGCCCAGGAAGGGCAGGTACAGCCAGATGAAGAACAGGGCGACCAGAACCGCGATGACGCCGACGACCTGACCGGCGGCGACCCGGTAGGGTCTGACCAGGTTCGGTTCGGAACTCCGGAGTACCACAAAGGACAGGGCGACCATGAAGTAGGCTATGACGGTGCCGAAGGCGCTGGCGTCGACGAACCAGCCGAGGGAGCTCTTGCCGAGAAGCGGCGAGAAGCAGGTGATGATGCCGACCAGGATGATGGCGGCGGTGGGGGTCTGGTACTTGGGGTGGACGCTGCCGAAGATGGCGGGCAGCATCTTGGCGCGGCCCATGCCGAAGAGGACGCGGGTGGCGCCGATGATGAAGCCGTTCCAGCTGGTGAGGATGCCGCACATGGCGGCGATGATCATCAGCTTGCCGAAGACCGGGTGGCCAAGGGCGTAGGCGAAGGAGTCGGCGACCGGGACGCCGGCGGCGTTGCGGATCTCCGCCGGGGCGGAGAGGGCGATGCCGACGATCATGAAGATGTACCAGCCGGCGGCCAGGACGATGGAAAGGATGAGAACCTTGGCGATTTTATTGAGCGGGATGTTCATTTCTTCCGCCGCCTGCGGAATGACGTCGAAGCCGACGAACATGGCGGGAACGGCGAGGAGGACGGCGACGATGCCCTTGGAGCCGGTAAAGACCGGGACCATGTTTTCGACGCTGCCCATGGTTACGCCGCCAATCAGGAAGCAGACGCCGCCCAGGGCCATCGCGAGGGTGGCGTAGGTCTGGAAGATGGCGGAGTTCTTGACGCCGACGTAGTTCAGGATGACCAGGATCAAGCCGCCGATAAAGCCGATGGCGGCCCACGAAGCGTATACCGTGAAGCCCATGACCGTCCAGAGTTCACCGTAACGGGGAATGCCGCCGAACAGATAGTCGATGGCGGTGGCGAGGGCCGGCCCTTCCCAGGCCGCGACGCCGACGTAGGCGAAGGTGATCATCCAGCCGGTGAGCCAGGAGGCGTTATAACCGAGACTGCGGTAGGAAAAGACCAATTCGCCGCCGGCCAGCGGCAGGGCCGGGGTCAATTCCGCATAAGTCAAACCCACGAAAATGCACATCACGGCGCCAATGCCGAAGGCCAATACCGCGCCCCAGACCCCGCCCTGCGCCACCCACCTGCCGGCCAGCATAATCCAGCCCCAGCCGATCATGGTACCAAAGGCCAGCGCGAGAATGTCCTTCATATTCAACGCGCGTTTCAGTTCATGTCTTTCTTCTGCCATACATTCTCCCCTTTCAGTGCAAAGCCAATCCAAACCACTTTAAAGGATCCTTCCAAACCACCCGTAATGTTTTAAAGATGTTGCCACCAACACCCATGCAAACACTTTGTTGCTCTACGCACCCTGTAACACCGGATTGGCCAGTGGGGAGAATTGTATGGCAGAGACCGAAGAGTCAGCAAAATTTTGGCAACTGGTAGTCGCGTCGGCGTTTTCGGGGTGAAGCGTTTTCCGGATTAATGTCGTGATGTCGCCCGAAAAATTCATCCGGGAAGATGATAGGCATCGCGGCATATTGAAAGGATGGCGCTTCCGGATTTGTGTAATACGCGTTTCGATTACACAATAGGATTATATACTACGCCGGGCGGCGAAGCAACTTTAAAAAATACGGGCTTGATTTGTTCAATCACTGGATAGGAGCGGCTTTAATTGCTGGAAGCGGATAACGCTTCACCCGATTCCAGCAAAAAGTCATTCCGACCGTCCGTTCATGTTTGAATCCCCTAGCGCTTCCATTTCAAATTCGGCCGAGAATATTCGTCGCCAAAGAGCAGGTATTCGCGTTCCGCCGGGGTGACTTCCGGGTAGGCGCTCTTGGCCATGAAGTAGAAAATGATCCCGAGCAGCACCCAGCTGCCGATCATGATCCATTCGACGTGGCCGAGCGGGTTCGGGCTGCCGAGAGGCAGGTACAGCCAGATGAAGAACAGGGCGACCAGGACCGCGATGATGCCGACGAGTTTGCCGGCGGCGACCTTGTAGGGCCGGGCCAGGTTCGGTTCGGAGCTCCGGAGAACCACGAAGGACAACGCGACCATGAAGTAGGCGATCACGGTGCCGAAGGCGCTGGCGTCGACGAACCAGCCCAGGGAGCTTTTGCCAAGCAGCGGCGAAAGGCAGGTGATGATGCCGACCAGGATGATGGCGGCGGTGGGGGTCTGGTACTTCGGGTGGACGTTGCCGAAAACGGTGGGCAGCATTTTGGCGCGGCCCATGCCGAAGAGAACCCGGGTGGCGCCGAGAATGAAGCCGTTCCAGCTGGTGAGGATGCCGCACATGCCGGTGATGATCATCACCTTGCCGAAGACCGGATGGCCAAGCGCATAAGCGAAGGAGTCGGCGACGGGAATGCCGGCCGAAGTGCGAATTTCACTCGGCGCCGACAGGGAAATGCCGACGATCATGAAGATGTACCAGCCGGCGGCCAGGATGATGGAAAAAATCAGGACCTTGGCGATTTTATTGAGCGGTATGTTCATTTCCTCGGCCGCTTGCGGTATGACGTCGAAGCCGACGAACATCGCCGGCACCGCGAGGAGAACCGCCACCACCCCCTTCGAACCGGTGAAGGTCGGGACCAGGTTTTCCACGCTGCCCATGGTGACGCTGCCAAGCAGGAAGCAGACGCCGCCGATGGCCATGGCCAGGGTCGCGTAGGTCTGGAAAATGGCGGAATCCTTGACGCCGACGTAGTTGAGGATGATCAGGATCAAGCCGCCGATAAAACCGATGGCGGCCCATGAGGCATATACATCGAACCCCATTACTGTCCAAAGGTACCCGTACTTCGGCAGACCGCCGAACAAATAGTCGATGGCGGTGGCGAGTGCCGGACCCTCCCACGCCGCGACGCCCACATAGGCGAAGCAAATCATCCAGCCGCAGAGCCAGGAAGCCCTGTAGCCGAGACTGCGGTAGGAAAAGACCAGTTCACCGCCGGCCAGAGGCAGGGCGGGGGTCAATTCCGCATAGGTCAAACCCACGAAAATGCAAAGAACGGCGCCAATTCCGAAAGCCAGCACCGCTCCCCAGACACCGCCCTGAGCCACCCACCTTCCGGCGAGCATAATCCAGCCCCAACCAATCATCGTGCCGAAGGCGAGCGCGAGAATGTCGCTCATGCTCAGCGCCCGCTTCAGTTCCTTTCTTTCCTCTGCCATGAATAACCCCCTTTAAATTTGAACGACGAATCTATACAACTACCGAACCACACATATATGCGTGCTGATGCGAAACTGCGTTATTGCCCAGGACTGGCCGGGCCGCAGCGACAAAGTGGAGATTTTCCGGTAACATCGGGGCTGGATGTATTTTTTAAAACGACGCCGCCACCGGTAATTCAGACCTAGCCTGAATTACCGCAAGAAACGGGATTATCATGACGCTTCCCGGCACGGTGGCGTTTTGATGATGGAAACAGGGGTATTAGGCGGAACGGGTGCATTGTACCTTAAGGTACAATACACGAGGTGAATCAGATTTGGGGTGGCGAACGCAGATTGAACCACAGGAGCACGGCGAGGAAGGTATTGACAGGAGGATTGTTGCGCAGGATGGAACGGGTTTGACTGGAGAACCGGCACAGCGGAAGGGTTCCCAGGCATTCGGCGTCATCGAAAAAAACGCCGCTGTCATGCGTGACTATGCGCACGCGGTAAAGGAAAAGTTCGCGTTGCTCGATGCAGTCCCTGGGTGATACGGGGGCGGGATCTTCCGATGGAAGCGTCGCGGAATCGATGGTCTGATGATAGGCAAAGGCCGGGATTGCTTCGTGGGTAAAAAGGGTTTTGGCGGCGACATTGGCATCGCTGGCCGGAGCATTTGCCCCAGTCGTCCAGAGAATTAACGCAAGTAATAAAATTGACATGGTTCGCGCCATGCACATATCCTAGTTCAAAAACGAACATGCTGCAACAATAACCGTTCTGTCCAAAAAATGCAAGGGTTGTTTCAAAAATCTACCACCGGCGCTTTGTGACCAATTACCGCCCCTTCCATTGTCCCGGAAACCCCAAAGCAGATCGACTTCCCCTGGAACCGCCGCCTCCGGAACCGCTACAATGTGTGGTTCAACCCGCGTTTCCCGCCGCCGCCATTTACCCCCATGCCGCAAATGGCCGCGACCGTCACCGGGTCGGGCATCACCGCGACACGCCCCGGCGCCAGACCGGATGTCTTGCCTGCAATCACGAAACCACATATGATATTGTTTGCCTTTGCGAAGCGAAATGGCGGAAATTACCATTCACCACAGAGGCACAGAGAGCATAGAGATTCACAGAGGGGTTGCGCAATTGGCAAAACTTCAGTTACGACCATTTCACACCGCAGTCAACATAAGGAACCCCGGAACATGGCAAACAACCTTCTTTCCGGCCTGCCGGAACGGCATTACCGCACGGGTGAAGGCATTTTCTCAGTCTGCAGCGCCCACGGCCCCACCCTGGAAACCGCCGCCGCCCTGGCCGCCCAGGCGGACACCCCCCTCCTGGTCGAAGCCACTTCGAACCAGGTCGACCAATTCGGCGGTTACACCGGCCTGACTCCGCCCCGCTTTCGCGAGTGGCTCCTGGGCTTGGTCGAAAAGGCCGGATTGCCGAAGGATCGGCTGATTCTTGGGGGGGATCACCTCGGGCCGAATCCCTGGCGGAAAGAACCGGCCGAAGCGGCAATGGACAAAGCGCGGGAACTCATCCGCCAGTTCGCCGGTTCCGGTTTCGGCAAGCTTCACCTCGACTGCAGCATGGCCCTCGGCGGCGACCCGGGGCCGGCACCGGCCGGCGAAGTCGTCGCCCGCCGCGCCGCCGAATTGTGTCGCGTCGCCGAAGAGGCGGCCCGGGCCGGCGGCCGGACCCCGCCGGTTTACGTCATCGGGACCGAAGTGCCCATTCCCGGCGGCGTCGCCCACGAACTTGACGCCAGCCTCGCCCCGACCTCGGTCGCCGACGCCCGCGAGACCCTGGACATCCACCGGAGCGTCTTCGCCAAAGCCGGCTTGCAGGACGCCTGGACCCGGGTCATCGCCCTGGTGGTTCAGCCGGGGGTCGAGTTCGGCAATTACACCGTGGTCGATTACGACCGGAAAAAGGCGGCGGAGCTGTCGCGTTTCATCGCCGGCGTCGGCAACCTGGTTTTCGAGGCCCACTCCACCGATTACCAGACCGCCCGCGGCCTGGCGGAAATGGTCGAGGATCATTTTGCGGTCATGAAAGTGGGGCCGCACCTGACCTTCGCTTACCGCGAAGCCCTCTTCGGCCTCGAAGCCATTGCCGCCGAATTGGGGCTGGCGCCCAAGCTCCGGCGGGTGATGGAGGCGGAAATGCTCGCCAGCCCCGGTTACTGGCGGGGGCATTACCACGGCGGGGAAGAGGCGGAGAAATTGGCCCGCGCCTTTTCCTTCAGCGATCGCGCCCGCTACTATTGGCCGAACGAAAACATCCGCGCCGCGGCGGAGGATTTAATCCGCGACCTCGCGGCCGTGGAAATCCCCTACTCCCTCCTCAGCCAATATCTCCCCTGGCAGTACGAGGAAATCCGCGCCGGCCGGCTCGCAAACCGGCCGGAGGCACTGTTGAAAAGCGGCGTCGGGCGGGTGCTCGGCATGTTCGCGGCGGCGGCGCGGATGCGGCGCATCTCAACTGTGTTACCTTAATCTGCATCCTGTTACGCCGGACTCCTCCCTACGCGTCATTCCGGCGTCGCAAGCGTTCAACCGGGGTGGGGCGCAACTCGCCGGAATCCAGGCCGATAGACAATCGCTACTGTGGCGTTTGCTCGATTGTAAGTTCCGAAACTGATAGGGTGTTTAGTGGAACCACTGAGC
>JAVBRG010000080.1:0-20695 GCA_031548195.1 Planctomycetota bacterium
GATAAAATCCAGCCATTCGGCTGGATTTTATCGAACCGCCTTTTTACCTCTATTTTTTTACCCCTTCGAGACAACGCCCATGACCGCCAGCAACGACAAAATCACCCCCGCCATGCGCCAATGGCGCGACATGAAAACCCTCCACCCCGACAAAATCCTCCTCTTCCGCATGGGCGATTTTTACGAAATGTTCCACGACGACGCCGTCCAAGCCTCACGCCTCCTCGGCCTCACCCTCACCAAACGCGGCCGTGACCTCGACAGCCCACCCCTGGCCGGCATCCCCCACCATCAACTCTCCCGCTACCTGAAAGATTTCCTCGACAAAGGCGTCTCCGTCGCAGTCGCGGATCAACTCGAAGACCCGGCCCAAGCCAAAGGGGTAGTCAAACGCGGCATCACTCTGGTGCAAACCCCCGGCACCGTTTTCGACGACAGCGTCCTCCCCCCGGTCGCAAATAATTATCTCGCCGCCGCCTGCCTGGCCGACAATCAACCCGCCGTCGCCCTGGCCGACCTCTCCACCGGCGAATTCCTCGTCCTCACCCCCGAAACCGCCCGCCTCGGCGACGTCTTCGAACGCTACGCCCCGGCGGAAACACTGGTCCCGGCAGAGGCGGTGGGAAATCCATTGCACCCCCTGGGGAAAATCCTGGCCGCCGGCCTCGCCGGCGGTGTGACCCGACGCGACCGCTACCAGTTCGACCCCCACGAAGGCGAAACGCTCCTCAAGAAACAGTACGACGTCGACACCCTCGTTCCCTACGGCATCGCCCGGGAACCCGCCGCTTTGGGAGCGGCCGGCGCCATCCTCGCCTACCTCGGCGAAAACCGGCTCTCCTCCCTCGCGCACCTGAAACCGCCCCGCCGGGTCGACGATTCGCAAACCCTCCACATCGACCGGAACACCATCCGAAATCTCGAATTGGTTCCCGCCCCGCGCAGCGGCGGCGAGGATCGGGGAACGCTCCTCCGCGTTTTGGACTACACCCTCACCGGCCCCGGCGCCCGGCTTTTGCGTAACTGGCTTTTGGCCCCGGCGGGACGAATCGAGGAAATCCAGCGCCGGCAATTGGGGGTGGGGGAACTCATGGAAAAGTCCGACCCCCGGCGGAGCTTCCGCCACCTCCTCGACCGCCTGGCCGATTTCGAACGCATCATGGCCCGGGTTGCGGCCGAACGCGCCGGTCCCCGCGACCTCGCAGCCCTTTCCCAAGGCATCCGCCGACTGCCTGACCTGGCCGCCCTGGCCGACTCCTGTGAAGCGCCCATCCTGAAAAACCGCGCCGGACTGGATCCCCTCACCGATGTCGCAGACCTGATCGACTCCGTCCTGGTGGCGGACCCGCCCGCCCAGGCGAACGCCGGCGGACTCATCCGCCCCGGCTTCAATCCCCAAGTCGACGAATTCCGCGACATCCGGGGCGGCGGCAAGGATTGGCTGCGGCGTTTTCAAGAAGCTGAACAGGCCCGCACCGGCATTCCCTCCTTGAAGGTCGGCTTCAACAAAGTCTACGGCTTTTTTATCGAAATCACCCACGCCCACGCCGGCAAGGTGCCGGAGGATTACCTCCGCAAACAAACCCTGGTGAATGCCGAACGTTACATCACCCCGGAACTCAAGGCGCAAGAGGAAAAGGTCCTGGGAGCCGAGGAAAAACTTTTCGCCCTCGAACTGGAAATTTTCCGGAACCTCCGCCTGGAAATCGCCGGGCAAATCCGCCGGGTGCAGGAGGTCGCCCGGCAGGTGGCGGAAGTGGATGTGGTGGCGGCCCTGGCGGAAGCGGCGGCGGCCGGGGGGTATGTCATGCCGGAAGTCCACGAAGGGCTGGAGACCTGGATTGGCGAAGGCCGGCATCCGGTGGTGGAGAAGATTCTCCCCAGCGGCGGCTTTGTCGGTAACGACACCCGCTTCGAGCCCGATTCCCAGCGCATCCTCATTATCACCGGCCCCAACATGTCAGGTAAAAGCACCTATATCCGCCAGACCGCGCTCCTGGTCATCATGGCACACATGGGGTCGGCGGTGCCGGCCCGGGAAGCCCGCATCGGCCTGGCCGACCGGATTTTCTCCCGGGTCGGGGCTTCGGACGACCTGGCCCGGGGGCAGTCCACCTTCATGGTGGAAATGGTCGAGACGGCGGAAATCCTCCATAACGCCAGCGAGCGTTCCCTCATCATCCTCGACGAAGTCGGCCGCGGCACCAGCACCTTCGACGGGGTCTCCCTCGCCTGGGCGATAACCGAATACCTGCACCAGGTCGTCAAGGCCCGGACCATGTTCGCGACCCACTATCATGAACTGGCCGAACTCGGCCTCATCCTCCCCCGGGCGAAAAATTTCAACGTCGGGGTTCTGGACAATGGCGGGGACATCGTCTTTCTCCGCCGCATCCAGCCCGGGGCCTGCGATCGCTCCTACGGAATTCACGTGGGGAAACTGGCGGGGATTCCCAAAACAGTCCTGAACCGGGCCAAGGAAATTCTCGCCGGCCTGGAGGAACAGGCCAGCGCCCGCGATTCGAAAATGCTCAGGGACAGCCGGGAAATCCTCCGCGCGGCGGCGCGGGACGTGCAGCTGGAGCTTTTTCCCTCGCCCAGAAAAATGGACGAGACGGCCCGGCGGATTGTCAGGGAACTGGCGGACGTCGACATCAACCTGCTGTCGCCCTTGGACGCCCACGCTTTTCTCGGCCGGCTGGCGGAAAGGGCGCGGGGGAAGTGAGGCCCTGTACGGTGTGAAAACCTAATGTCCAGGTTTTCCAAGGGTCATTTTGAAATTCGGAAGAAAATTGAAAAAAAGTCACTTTTTTTGAAAGGAAAACCTTATAGTGGGAAATTATCGGGGCGGTGGGGCAATTTTTTTTTGCCCGGGGTGTTTTGGGAAATCGCCGTCCACCCATTGCGTTTTCCTGAAAATCGGGTAGATTCCCGCGATGGCTGATAAAATTCCGCTATTGATTGACGCTCTATATGGCGAATGCGGATACTGGATGCGACTTCCTGCCCAGCCCGGCGGTATTTTTTTTCAGATGTCCTGAATCGCTCGGCCGTACGAGTCGATAAGGCAAATAAGGGGTAAGTATTTTTTTTTGCGGTTTCCCGGGTGGAGCGGCTGGACTCGGGAGGGATTGCAGAAGCGAATCCATTAGGAGATGTAACATGAAATCAGCGCGTTTACTGCTGAGCTTGGTCTGCGGAATCACCAGTCTGGCCCTCTTCTCCGGCTGCGAAACGCAACGCGCCGCCTGCGAGCGCGAACGCCGCATGGCGGAACGCTTCGACGAAATGCAAATGGCCATGGACGGACGCATGCACAGCTTGAACTCGGAAATGGCCGCCATGCGCGCAAACCCGCCCGTTGTCGTCCAACAGGTCCCCATGCCGATGCCGAGCGCCTTGCCGGCCGAATATCATATGCCGCCGCCCCAACCGCAAATCATGCCCGCCGTCATGCCCGCCGCCCAGCCGCACAACATGCAGGCCAGCATGAACGTCGACACCATTTCCATCGAGGACGACCTGTATAACGCCACCAAACGGCAACAGCTGGAGCAGCTCGCCTCGCAAAGCCGGCAGACCCAGCTGTACAATCCGCCTTCGCCGAAAAAGAGCTCCAGCGCCTCCGCCAGCGGCGGAAAGGGCAATATCCGCGTTCCGGTTCCGGCCCGCACCGTCCAGGCCGCCCTGAAGGAAGCCGGCTTCTACAAAGGCGCCCTCGACGGCAAAGTCGGCAAGCAAACCATCGACGCCATCTCCGCCTTCCAGCGCGCCCACAATCTCAAGGCCGACGGCATAGTCGGACGGCAGACCTGGCAGCTCCTCTACCCCTTCGCGCCGGCCGGAATGTCGACCAGCAAACTGAAGTAGGCCGGGAGGGGGCGAGAGGGAGAGTCGCCGCGGTTCCCTCCTCGACCATTGCCGAAAGGCACCTTGTGCGTATAATCGGGTCAACGCCTTTTTCTTCCCTTCCGTCTCGCCGGCGGAAGGGAAATTTTCTTTGCGACGAGGATTCCCCGCACCATGGCCAAACCACCCCCGCCGCGCCATCACACCCATGATCGCCTGGTCCGTCTCTATTTCGAGGATCCCGCCCTGTTTGCCGATTTTTTACGCCATTTTGGCGACCAGGTCATAGTTCCCATGTTGAATCTGGCAAAATTGCGCCCTGAAGATCCCGCCGCCATCAGCGGCGATCTCAGTCAACGCATCGGCGATTTGCGCTACAGATGTGTTTTCAAGGGCAGCATCCAGCCAGTCGAGGTTTTCATTTTTTTCGAACATCAATCCACCTCGCAATTGCAAACCCCACTGCGCATATTGCGTAATATCGCCGACGCTTACATAGACACTCTCAAGAAGAACGGCGCCAGGAAACCGCTGCGCCCCCTCCCCTATCCCTTGGCAATCATCCTCTATCACGGTAAAATGCCCTGGAAGGGACCCTTAAAGGTGCGGGATTTTATCGGAACGGTCCCGGGTGTGAATCGGAACATTCTCGACTTTCCGCTTTTTCTCATAGATCTCGCCCGGTTCACTCCCGATCGTTTCGCGGGATCCCCGGTTTTGCTGGCGGTACTTGACGCCTTGCGTTCCGTTTCACAAGGCCGGCTGGTTGAGCGGTTCCCAATAATAATGGATATGCTGGCCAAATCGGAAAAAAACGCTTTGCTTCGGGACCGCATGGACGCCATGGTGCATTATATCGCCGCCCACTGCGATCCCCCGAATGGCGAGGATGTGGTCAGAGGCGCATATAGTCGGGCCTTCAGCCCAAAGGAGGGCGATAAAATGGCTAAGACATGGATGGAAAGGTTGCTTGAGGAAGGCGAGGCGAAAGGCCGGGAGGAGGGCCGGGAGGAGGGCCGGGAGGAGGGCGTCGCCCTGGCTACCCTTTCCGTTCTAGCCACCCGGTTCGGCGCGGTCCCGGCGACGATCAAAAATCGGGTGATGGCGGTGTCCGATTCCGAAGAGTTGAATCGTCTGACCGTGCGGGCCGTCACCTGCGGCAGTTTAAATGAATTCAGAAGCGCTCTTGGCGAGGTGAAACCAAAACCGGCACAGCGACGCGCATTGGCCAAGTAGCGGGCGAGAATTTAAACAATCGATAGATTCCGTACTTCCCACGAGGACACCCCGTGTTGCATTACATCACCGTCGCGATAATCGTTCTCGCCGCCAGCGGCCTGGTCTCCTGGGCCTTGCGGCTCAGGCCGAACTTTTCCGCCTCGATGGGGGGAATCGGTTGCGCCGTCGCCGGCGTCATTGGGCTGTGGGGCGGGGGAATGGCCTTGTTCGCCCAAAAAGTGGAAAACAGCCGGCAAATCTGGAACGCCCCCTTCGCCACCCTGAGCCTGGGCCTGGACTCCCTGTCCGCCCTGTTCCTGCTGCCGCTGTTTTTGGTGGGGACGGTGGCGGCCCTGGCGGCCATGCGCCGGGCGCCGGGGGACTTCGCGGCGAACCGCCCGCACGAACACTGGCTCTTCTACAATTTCACCCTCGCCGGAGCCGCTTTGGCGGTAATCGCCAGAAACGCGGTCCTGTTCATGTTCGCCTGGGAAATCATGACCGTCGCCTCGTTCCTCCTGGTCGAGAACGAACAGCGGGAGCGTGGCGGCCACGGCGGCGGCTGGGTTTACCTTTCGGCGGGACACCTCGGGGCGGCCGCCCTTTTCGCCATGTTTGCCCTTTTGGGGTCGGAGAGCCTCGGGCAGGCGAATTTGGGCACCCTGGACTTCAATGCCCTGAAGGCGACGGGCGGCGTGTTGTCGGCGGCGTTTGTCCTGGCGTTTGTCGGTTTTGGCGGGAAAGTCGGGCTGGCGCCGTTCCAGACCTGGTATCCGGAGGCTTATCCACAGGCGCCGGCCCATGTGGGGGCGGTTTTGTCGGGAGTGGTCGGCAATATGGGGATTTACGGAATGCTCCGCTTCCTTATGCTGACGGGAGGCGAGGGGACGTCCCCATTGTGGTGGGGCTATTTACTGCTGGCGGGAGGCTTGTTGTCGGCGCTCCTTGGCGCGGCGCGGGCTTTGGCGGCACGGGATTTGACCCGGCTGCTGGCGTGGTCGTCGGTGGAAAATTACGGTCTTATGGGGGCGGGAATCGGCTTGGGGCTGCTTGGCGCATCGATGGGGGACGGGATCGTCTCCTTCCTCGGTTTCGCCGGGACGATATTCCACATGCTGAACCATTCGTTGGCGAAGGCCCTGCTGTTTTTGGCGGCGGGGACGGTTTACGCCCGGACCGGCACGCGGTTTCTGGACGGCATGGGCGGGATGGCCAAACGCCTCCCCTGCACGGGAATTCTTTTTCTCATTGGCGCTTTGGGGGCGGCGGCGGTATTGCCGCTTAATGCATTCGGGAGCGAGTTCCTCCTCCTGATGGCCGCCTTCAGCGGTGCGGCGAAGTATGCGCCGGCCTCGGCGGCGGCGGGGGTGATGTTCGGGATGGTGGCGACGGTGGCGATTGTGGGGGGGCTGGCGGTGGCGGCTTACGTGAAGGCGTTCGGTTTTGTCTTCTTGGGAAATGCCCGTGGGCCGGGGGCGGTGTCGACGGCGCCGGAACGGCGGCGGCTACTGTTTCCGCATGCGATATTGGCGGCGGGTGCGGCGGGGCTCGCTTTGGCGTCGCCGTGGGTATTCCATTATTTAAGGCCGACCGCGGCGACTTTGGTCCGTTTATGGCGGCAGGAAGCGGATGGTGGAGTAGACATCGAGGTGTGGATGGCTGGTTTGGGCGAGTACGCGCTGGAACCGGTTTTTATCGGCGTGTGGCTGACGCTGGGGTGTTTATTGTTCGCGTACCTCCTGCGTATTTTGGTGTTTCGCGGCAAGCGCCGGATTGTCGGCGCGACCTGGGACTGCGGCTACGCGGCGCCGAACAGCCGCATGCAGTATACGGCGACTTCCTTCACCCGGCCGCTGGTGAACAATTTCAATACCCTGGTCGGGCTGGAGGACGAGGCGAATCCGCCGCAAGGGATTTTCCCGGCGACGGCATCCTTCAAATCCTGGCGGCCCGGGGTGGAGAAGGCGCTGGGGTTCAGCCAATTGTTCAAGTGGGTGCTGCGGATTGGGGTGCGGGCGCATGTGATGCAGGAGGGGCGGGTGCAGTGGTATCTCCTGTACATGGCGGTGGCGCTGGTGCTGCTTTTGGCGTGGAAGCTGTAACTGAAGTTTTGCATGAGGACCGTCTATGAACCAAACACTTCTCGCCCCGATCATGTTCGCGATAGCCCTGGCCGGCTGTCCCCTCATGCTGGGAATCGTGAACCGGGTTAAGGCGAAATTCGCCGGACGGCGGGGGCCGCCCTTGCTGCAGAAATATTACGACCTCGCGAAACTTCTGCGGAAAGACGCCGTTTATCCGGCCACCGCGACCTGGGTGTTCCGGGCCTGCCCGGTGGTGGTTTTGGCGGCGTCCCTGACGGCGGCCCTGCTTACCCCCTTCGGGCGCGGGGGCGCCCTGGTGCCGTTTTTGGGGGACTTCCTCATTTGGGCAGGGGTTCTCGCCCTGGCGCGGATTTTCCTGATGCTGGCGGCCCTGGATACCGGGTCCGCTTTCGAGGGCATGGGCGCGAGCCGCGAGGCCTGGTACGCGGTTTTGGCCGAATGCGCCCTCTTCATGACCCTGGCGGCTTTGGCGGTGATTTCGAAGGACTTTTCCCTCACCGGCTTTTTCCTGGCGCTTAATGTCGAAGTCACCAGCCGCCACTTCATGGCGCTCTTGTTCGCCGCTTTCGCCTTGTTCATGGTGGCCTTGGCCGAGAACGCCCGGATTCCCGTGGACGATCCGACTACGCACCTGGAACTGACCATGATTCACGAGGTGATGATTCTCGACCACTCGGGGCCGGACCTGGCATTCATCGAATACGGCGGGATGTTGAAGATTTGGGTGATGGCGGCGCTGTCGGTGGGAGCGGCGGTGCCGGTGAATATCGGCAGTTGGTGGCTGGACGCGGGGTGTTTTCTGGGAGGGATGTTCGTGTTCGCGGTTTTGTTGGGGACGGTGGAGTCGGTGATGGCAAGGTTGAAGCTGGTGCGGGTGCCGCAGTTTTTGGTCGGGGCGGCGGTCCTGGCGGCGATATCCGTAATCATGGTGGCGCGGAGTGTTTGAAAAAAGGATCCATCGCATGCAGGATTATCTGTCGCTCCTCTTCATATTGACGAATTTCGTCCTCCTCGAATCCAGCCGCATGGGCTTCTGCATCAAGGCGGTGACCGTCCAGGGAATCGTCCTGGCGATTCTCCCCCTCTTCCACGAAGGGGAGAAAATCACCTTCGCCGCCATGATTCTCTGCGCCGTGACCCTGGCAATCAAAGGTTACATGTTCCCCCGGCTCCTCAACACCGCCATCGAGCGGGCCAAGGTCAAGCGCGAAGTCGAGCCTATTGTCGGCTATAACCTGTCGCTGATCAGCGGCGTCGCCATGCTCCTCTTCGCCTTCTGGCTCCAGTCCCGCCTGCCCCTCGCCGGCGCCGGGCACGGGTTGCTGCTCCCCGCCTCCTTCTTCGCGATCCTGGCCGGGTTTTTCGTCACCATCGCCCGCCGGAAAGCCATCACCCAAATCCTCGGCTACCTCGCCCTGGAAAACGGCATCTTCGCCTTCGGCGCCGCCGCCCTCCCGGAACACCCCTGGATGCTCGAATTGGGGATTCTCCTGGACGTCTTCGTGGCCGTCTTCATCATGGGCGTCGCCGTCTTCCAAATCTCCCGTGAATTCAGCCACATGGACGCCGACCGCCTCTCCACCCTGCGCGACCCCGCCGGAGACATCTAAATATGCTCAGCAGCCTGCTTCTGGCCGTCCCCCTCCTCGCCGCCGTCCTCGCCCTCCTGCTGCCGGCCAAATTCAACCGCTGGCGGCGGCCAATCGTCCCCGCCGTGGCGGTCGTGCATTTCGCCCTGGTCATCCAGCTTTGGCTGGGCGGGGACATCCCCCTCGCCTTCCTCACCCCCTGGCTTACACCCGATCCTCTCGGCATTCTCTTCCTCACCCTGACGAGCGGCCTGTTTCTCCCGACCTCCTTCTACGTGGTCGGCGACATGCTCCGTTATGCCGAGAAACGCGCCGCCGAAGGCGTTTCCGAACGGGTTTACGTCGTGGGCCTGATGGGCTTCCTCTTCGCCATGACCGCCGTCTGCCTCGCCCAGGACCTGGGGCTCCTCTGGGTCGCGGTCGAGGCGACCACCCTGGCGACCGCCCCGCTGATTTATTTCCGTAAAAGCCCCGGCGCCCTCGAGGCGACATGGAAATACCTCCTCCTCTGTTCCGTCGGCATCGCCCTGGCCCTTTTGGGAACCTTTCTCATCGCCTCCGCCGCCGGGGGAATCGGGCCGGTGACCCTCAGCCTGTCGAGCCTGGCGGGAATCGCCCCGAAGCTGGACCCGCATTTATTGAAGGCGGCGTTCATCTTCCTGCTGGTCGGCTACGGCGCGAAAATGGGGCTGGCGCCGATGCACAACTGGCTCCCCGACGCCCACTCGGAGTCGCCGTCCCCGGTGTCGGCCCTCCTTTCCGGCACCCTCCTGAACGGCGCCTTCCTGGCGATTCTCCGCGGCGTCGACATCATGCACTCGGCCGGACTCGGCGACTTCGCCGGCGGGCTGCTCCGCCTCTTCGGACTCTTCTCCATGGCGGTCGCCGGCGCCTTCATCCTTGGGCAGAAAGATTTCAAGCGCCTCCTCGCCTATTCCTCCGTCGAACACATGGGGATTCTCGCCTTCGGGGTGGGCCTCGGCGGCGCCGGGATTTTCGCGGCGCTCCTGCATGCCGTCAACCACACTTTCGCCAAGGGCTGCCTGTTCCTCACCGCCGGAAACATCATGTTCCGTTACCACTCCCGCTCCATCCTCACCGTCTCGGGTCTGCGCCGGGCCATGCCGGTGAACGGGGCCTTGTGGCTGGCGGGGTTCCTGGCCATTTGCGGCCTGCCGCCCTTCGGCCTGTTCCTGTCCGAATTTTCCATGATAATCAAGACTTTCGCCGACCAACGTTATGCCGAGGGGGCGATGTACCTCGTCTTCCTGGCGGTGGTGTTCATCGGCATGCTGGGAGTGTTTTTGGGCATCCTCCGGGGCGAGGCGCCGCCTCTCGACGAGGGGGAAAAACCCGAGGCCCTGCTCATGGCCGTGCCCGCCGGCGTCGCCCTGGCGGTGGTGCTGCTCCTCGGGTTCGGGGTGCCGGAATTTTTGGGCGCCCGCCTGTCGGCGGCGGCGAGCCTGGTCGAAAATTCTTTCCACGCCATTCCGGGGATTAAGCCATGAAGAGTCCGCAGCCAGCCGTGGTTGAAAACGCCTCCAGCCTCGCCGTAGCCGACCTGCCGGTGGGAACGCTGTCCTGGCTGCGTTCGGTGATTCTCGAGAAAATCGCGGGCGGTTCCTACCTCGCCTCCTTCTTCCCGTACCGCCGCGAGGGCGGCGTCAACCTGCTGGCGGTTCTCATGAACGTGTCGGAAGGGGGGTTGACCCTGGCGGCGGCCCCGGTGGAGGACGCGTTCCCGTCTTTGGCGGGCGAGTGCCCGGAGGCGCAATTGTTCGAGCGGGAAATCGCCGAGAACTGGGGGATAATTCCCCGGGGTCACCCGTGGCTGAAGCCGGTGCGGTTCCTGAAACCGGAAGGTGGCAAAATGGATCCCCGCCTGCCCGAGTGGTTCGACGGCCGGCGGGAATGCGGGGTGATGGACTATTTCCGGGTCGAAGGCGAGGAAGTGCACGAAGTGGCGGTGGGACCGGTGCATGCCGGGGTCATCGAGCCCGGGCACTTCCGCTTCCAGTGCCACGGCGAGGAAGTGATGCACCTGGAAATTTCCCTCGGCTACCAGCACCGCGGCATCGAGAACGCCTTACTGGGGGGGCCGGACCGGCTTACCCTCCCGCGCCTCGAAACGGCCGCCGGCGACACCACGGTCGGGCACGCCCTCGCCTACGCCCTCGTCGTCGAGGCCATGACCGGCTTGACCCCGAGCGAAGAGGCGGAGAGGGTGCGGGCGATTGGCCTGGAACTGGAGCGGATAGCCAATCACACCGGCGACCTCGGGGCGCTGTCGGGTGACGTCGGGTTTTTGCCTACTGCCAGCTTCTGCGGGCGACTGAGGGGGGACATCCTCAACCTGACCGCCATGCTGTGCGGAAACCGTTTCGGCCGGGGTTTGGTGCTGCCGGGCGGGGTCGGCTACGGGATCGATCCGGCCATGGCCGGCAGCATGTCCGAGCGTTTGGCCATCGCCCACCGGGACATCAAGGGGGCGGTCGATCTGCTCCTCCGCAAGCCTTCGGTCCTGGCCCGTTTCGAGGACACCGGAATTGTCAGCCGCCGCACGGCGAACCATCTCGGCCTGGTGGGACCGGCGGCGCGGGCCAGCGGGCTGGCCATGGACGTGCGGGCGGACGCCCCGACGGGGATTTACCGCGAAGCGACCTTGTCCTTGCAAGTCGGCGACAACGGGGACGTCATGGACCGGGCCTGCCAGCGGGCGCTGGAGATTGACGTTTCGGTCGAATACATTCTTCGGCTCCTGCGGGGGAACTGCGACGCGAAGCGGCCGGAGGCGCGCCTGGACCTGGGCGGCGGCGCGGCACGGGGCGGCGGCGTCAAACTGCCGCCGGGACGCCTGGCGGTGGCCCTGACCGAGGGCTGGCGGGGCCAGATTTGCCATGCGGCTGTCACGGACGCCGCGGGCCGGTTCGCCGCCTACAAGGTGGTCGACCCTTCCTTCTATAACTGGATGGGTTTGGCGATGGCGCTGCGGGGCCAGCAGATTTCCGACTTCCCCCTGTGCAACAAAAGCTTCAATCTGTCCTATTGCGGGTTCGATTTATGAACCGGAGTTTGGCAAAACGCCGGTTCGGCGAACGATAAGCGCGAGGCGCCATGCGACCAATCCCAGAACTGCCGGAAAAACCGCGCATCCTCATCGTCCGGCTTTCGGCCATCGGCGACACCGTCCACACCCTGCCCCTGGCGGCGGCGCTGCGTAAAGCGCGCCCCGGCTGTTTTCTCGGCTGGGCGGTCGAAAAACCTTCGGCGGCGCTCCTGGAAAACAATCCGCTCCTGAACTGGGTCCGGGTTCTTCCCAAAGGATGGCTCAAAAGTCCCGGGGAAATTTACCGTCTCCGCCGGGACCTCCGGCAACAAAACTTCGACCTCGCCCTCGACCCCCAGGGCCTCTCGAAAAGCGCCGTCGCCATTCTTCTGTCCGGCGCCGGAACCCGCCTCGGCTTCACCCGCCCGGCCGCCCGGGAAATCGCCCCGCTCCTCTACAACCGCGCCTTACCGCCACAGGGAACGCACGCCGTCGACCGAACCCTCTCGCTACTCTGCGGCCTCGGTCTGGAAGCGCCACCGCCCGGCGCCGGCGAATTCGTCCTCCCTCCCCCGACCGCCGCCGACCGGCAAGCGATCGCCTCCCTGCTGGCGGCGGAAAAATACCGGCGGGGGTTTGTCCTGATGGGGCCGTGGGGCAGTTTCCCGGCGAAGCTCTGGCCGCTGGAACGCTTCCGCGACTTGGCGCTGGGTTTACGCTCCGATATCGGTTTGCCCTCGCTTATCCTCGGTCACGGGGAAAAGGAACGCGCCGCCATTCGCGACCTGGCTGCACGGGCCCCCGACGCCCTCGCAGCCGCCCCCGACCTCGCCCTGACCGGCGTCGCCGAACTGGCCCGGCGGGCGACCTGTTTCGTCGGCTGCGACTCCTTCCCCATGCATGCGGCCGCGGCGGTGGGCTGCCGCACCTTCGGACTCTTCGGCGTGACCGATCCGGCCCGTCTCGGACCCTACGGCCCCAAGGGAAAAGCCCTGTTCAATAAAATCACCCTGCCGAAATCCACCCGGGAACGGCGGCGCCTGGGACCGGAAAACATGCTGGGGCTGGGGGTCGGAACCGTGCTGGGGGAAATCTGCGGGGCGGTGCGGGGTCATGGCGGTGACGCGACTGAATCGGGCCGATAAACCGTTGCTCCGTAGCGCGGTGGTTCGACTAAACACCCTCTCAGTGTCGGAACTTACACATACGTAATACAAGGAGCGAACGCCACGGTAGCGATTGTCTATCGGCCTGGATTCCGGCGAGTTGCGCCTCAGCCCGGTTTAATGTTTATGGCGCCGGAATGACGTGTGGGGAGGGGTTCGGCGTAACAGGATGCGGATTGACGTAACCGAGTTGAGATGCGACCAAGCCTTACCGAGCTGAGATCTCACTCCTCCTCCCCGATCCCCAATTGCCGCATCTTTTCCCATAAATTCTTGCGGCTGATCCCCAAGGCCTCGGCGCTGCGGGAGCGGTTCCCGCCGTGGAGCTTAAGCACCTTCTCGATGTGCGAACGTTCCGCCGCCTTCACGATTCCGGCCAGGTTCAGGTTCACCCCGGACCTGCTGCCGCCGGAGGGGAAAAAATCCTCCGCCGTCAATTCCTCGTCCCCCACCCGCATCGCCAGCGCCCGGCAAACCCCGTTCTCCAACTGCCGCACATTACCCGGCCAATCGTAACCCGCCAGCGCCGCCATGGTCTCCACGGACAACACCGGCGGCGGCGGCGGCGCGTGTTTGGCGATAAAATGCTTGACCAAATCGGGGATGTCCTCCTTCCGGTCGCGGAGCGGTGGAATGTCCAGCCTGAGCACCTGCAGGCGGTAGAGTAAATCCGTGCGGAACAGCCCCGCCGCCGCGTGCTTCCCCAAATCCACCTTCGACGCCGCCATCACCCGGATGTCGATTTTCCGCGATTCCATTCCCCCCAGGCGGCGGAATTCCCGCTCCTGCAGGACCCGCAGGAGCTTCACCTGGGTGTCGAGACGCATGTCGTCGATGTCGTCAAGGAACAGGGTCCCGCCCTCGGCCTCTTCGAAACGCCCGGCGCGGGTGCTTTTGGCGTCGGTGAAAGCGCCTTTTTCGTGGCCAAAAAGTTCGTCGTCGAGAAGTCCGGGGGCGATGGCTCCACAGGAGACCGGCACGAAAGCCCGGTTCCGCCGGCCGCTTTCCTCATGAATCGCCTTGGCGAGAACCTCCTTGCCGGAGCCGCTTTCGCCGATAATCAGCAGGCTCGCGTCCGAGGCGGCGGAGCGCCGGGCGTCGTCGAGCAGTTTCCGGTACACCGGTCCCGTCCCTCCCACCACGGCCGCCAGGCCCCGGGGGCATGACCCGCCGGCCGGCATGGCCTCGTCCGACCCGGCGCCGGCGCCGCTGTTTTTTCCGGTTTTATGGAGGGCGCGCTGATCGGCGACCCGGTCGAGAATTTTGACCAGAACGTCCCCGAGAAAAGGTTTTTCCAGAAAGTCGAAAGCGCCGGCCCGCATCGCCTCGACGGCGACCGAGACGGACCCGTGGCCGGTGATGATGACCGTGTCCATGCCCCGGTCGCGGGCGGCGGCGAGGACGGCCATGCCGTCGGCGCCGGGCATGGCGAGGTCGGTGACGACGCAATCATGGTTTCCCTTGACGATGGCCTTCAGGGCCTCGTCGCCGTTCGAGGCGAGTTCGACGGCGTGGCCGGCTTCTTCGAGGTCGTCGGAGAGGGTGGCGCGAAGCAGCGGTTCGTCGTCGCAGAGGAGGACTTTCATGAGCTGGAATCCTTTCACAGTTGCAGCGCATTGTCGGCTGGTGCCGCCGCCGGCAGGGTGACAATCGCCCTGGTGCCGACGCCTTTCGCACTCTCCAAGTGTAAACTCCCCCGGTAGCCGGCGACGATGTGGTGGGCAATCGACAGCCCGAGGCCGGTCCCTTTTCCGACCGGTTTGGTGGTATGGAAAAATTCGAAGGACGCCGACAGTTCCTCGGGGGTCAGGCCGACGCCGCTATCGCGGATTTCCGTGCGGATGCAGTCGCCGGAGCGCTCCACCGCCAGGCCCAATTCCCCCCCGTCCGGCATGGCGTCCAGGGCGTTCAGGAGCAGGTTCAGAAAGACGTGCTGCAAATCGCCGGCGTCGGCCAGCACGGAGAAGAGGCCGCCGTCACCCTCCGCCGCGGCCGGCAGGGCGGACACGACCCTGACCCGGGCGGGATCGATCAGGTGCCCGGCCAGATCCAGGCTTTTACGCAATTCCTCCGGCAGGGAAAGCAGCCTGACTTCGGGCCGCTTGCGGGAAAAATCGAGGATCCGTCTGACGGTATTGCGTATCCTTTCCAAACCTTCGTCGCACAGCCGCCAGTACATTTCCTCCCGCTCCGGCGCCAAGCCGCCCTTGCGGAGCCGCGCCATGGCGTTCATCACCCCGCCCAGGGGATTGTTGATCTCGTGCGCGACGCCGGCGGCGAGTTTACCGGTGGCGGCGAGGCGCTCGGTGAAAGCGAGTTCACGCTGGGCGGCGGAGATCCTTTCCCCGGCCTGGCGAATTTTTTCCTCCTGGTTTTGCCGCGCTTCCATAATCGTTTCGGCCATGAGGTGGAAGGAGTCGGCCAGGCGGCCCATTTCATCGTGGCGGCCGGCGGTATAGAGGGCGACGGCTTCGCCGTCGGCGAGACTGCGGGAGGCGGCGATGATCTCCTCCAAAGGGGCGAGGACCAGGCGGCGGAGCGTCCAATAGAGAAGAATGGAAACCAGGAAGGCGCCCAGAATCAAACTGAGCGCGACCAAACCCAGACCGGGGGCGAGGGGGTCGCTGCCGGGTTTGAAATCGATTTTGGCGAGGTAGGCGGCTTCGATGACGAAAAGGGTGACGAGACCGTTCACGCTGGCGAGCATGAGGAAATTCAGGAGTATTTTCCGGCGGAGGCTCATGGCTGGACGGCCTTTGCTTGACGGGAGATCGCGGTGGCGGTGGCATTGACGGATAGCGCACGGTCACAGGTTCGATTTTCGTCAATATCCACGGACAGTCAACCCGTTAATAGGCGGGAATCCAGGATTGATACAACACGGCGGTCTTTTGCAAAAATGATATATTAACGCAACCAGCGAAGAATGCCGCAACCGGCGGGACAATGATTTCTAGGGGGCAGCTCTAAAAATGCTCTTTTGCCCGGATACATCGTCAGGGCTTCGTTCTCGCGTTTTGTAAAACAAACCACCACCGCGTGTTACAAAACGCTGCCACTACGCCCTTCCGCGTCTGCGGGCAAAACGGCAATTTTTAGAGGTGCCCTAGGGTGGTTCTGATAGATTTTTTTATAGATATGTGTGGCTTATTTCACTTCCCTGACGCTTCGTATCACTAACCCCAATCATCACACCAGGAGACGTTCATGTCCAGTATCACCAGCAAATCGTTTAAAAGCGTGCTTGCCGCCCTGTTTGCGGTTTTCACCCTGGCCGGGGCCGGTCTGGCGGTTGACTTTGACCAAATGGCCAAGGACGCTTCGGAAAAAATCGACCAGTCGCTTACCGACACCGCGAATGAATTCAATCGCGAATTCAAGGAGAACCTCGATTCCGTCAACCGGCAGTTCAACGCCAAAGAGGGCATGGAAAGTCAGTCGCCGGGCCGGCTGCCGCAGTTGAACCAGCCGCTGGGCAATCCGCAGCCGGGTAACACCGACGCCCTGTCCATACCGGATTTCAGTCAACAAGGCGGCATGACCGACTTCGAAAAGCAAATCGGCCAAACTGTCGACCAGGCCAATAAGGAGCTGGACGCGGCCGGCAAACGCGACGACTTTACGATGAACCGCCGCGAACTCGAAACCACCCGCAACCTCACCTTCCCCGGCACCCCCGAATACAACGCCCTCACCGAACAAATCAACCGTCTGGAAGAGGATTTCGTCGGCAGCCAGAAGTAAGGCCCCAAACAGCAACGCCAGCCCATTCCCCGATTCGGCGCCCATCCCGGCGTCGAATCGGTTCTATTTGCCGAAAGCGGTTTGACGCTGGGGGCGGGAGTCCTTATAGTGCACTGTAACGGCAAATGGATTTGTCCGTCAACCTCTTAGGAGTCACGCCATGCAATACCGCCCCCTCGGAAAAACCGGCTTGAACGTCTCCGTCATCGGCCTCGGCGGCGAACACCTCGACGGAAAACCCTACGAAACGGTCAAAAGCGTCATCGACACCGCCCTCGACGGCGGGGTAAACATCATGGACGTCTTCATGCCCGGCGCGGAAATCCGGCAAAACATCGGCAAAGCCCTCGGCTCCCGCCGGAAAGATATCATCATCCAGGGCCACATCGGTTCCGTCGACCTCGAACGCCAATACGACATCACCCGCGACCTCGCCACCTGCAAACGCTACTTCGAAGACCTCCTCCGCCATTTGCGTACCGATTACATCGACCTGGGCATGCTCTTTTTTCTGGACGACGATCAGGCCATCGACGCCATGCTGAACAACGGCGTCGTCGCCTATGCCCAAAAACTCAAGGAACAGGGGACGATTCGGGTCATCGGCGCCAGCGCCCACAATCCGAAATCCGCCCGCCGGGTGATCGAATCGGGCTTGGTAGACATGATGCTTTTCTCTATTAATCCCGCCTTCGATTTGATGCCCGACAACGGCGATATCGAAAACATGCTGGGAAACTCCTTCACCGCCTGCCCGACCCGGGCCGATCCGGAACGGGCCGCCTTCTACCGCCTGTGCGCCAGCCGGCAAATCGGCCTGACGGTCATGAAACCGCTCGGGGCGGGGAAGCTGCTTTCCCCCGATCACACCCCCTTCGCCAAACCCCTCACCGCCGGCCAGTGCTTCCACTACGCCCTCACCCGGCCGGCCGTCGCCAGCGTCCTCCCCGGTTGCAAAACCCGGGAGGAGATGCTGGAAGCTTTGAATTATCTTGACCTCTCCCCCGAGGAAAAGGATTTCAGCGCCGCCATCGCCAGCTTCCGGCGGGGGAAGGAAATCAACGGCGGCTTCAAGGGGAATTGCGTATACTGCAGCCACTGCCTGCCCTGCCCGGTCAATATCGACATCGCCGTCGTCAATAAATATCTCGATATCGCCCGCCTCAATCCCGGGGCCATTCCCCCCAGTATCGTATCGCATTACCGCCACCTCGCGCACTCGGGCCAGGACTGCGTCGCCTGCGGCAGTTGCGAGGAACGCTGCCCCTTTTCGGTGGCGATAATGGACAACATGCGCCAGGCGGCGGAACTTTTGGGTGGAAAGTAAAAAGCGGCTTTACATGGCCGGAGGTTTTTCATACGATAAAAGTATACAAACCATTTGTTCGAAACGCTTCACCGCCCGGCAGGGGCGCGGGACATTGTCCACCAATGTCACCAATAATCAACGCGAATCGGAGCAGTTTTTTTTAAAATCCAGCGAAGGACGGCCGATAATATCATACATACAAAACTAGAAAACGGTTGCTTAAGTTCATACGCCTAAAGTTGCCCTGATGAGCCTGGATACAACGCAAGCCTGGATCAATAGGGATTTAAGTCGGTCAACTCGTACCGAAAATAGCGACAAAAAAACATTGAAAATTACTACTCTCACCTAAAAATAAGGATTGTCGGAAAGCGGATTGGTTTTCCGATAATCCAGGGTCGGGGGTACGTCAATACGACAAGGTGGGTGCGTCGAATATACACCTCTACACCGCGATACCAGGGGAAATGACCGCTTAAGCATTGCCGGCTGCAAATTAGCTGCTGGGGATTATCGGTCATTGTTCGTGTATGTTACGCCACACAACGGGGATTTTCAATGCGTTGGCGCTTATTCATCATCTTTACCTCGGTGACGGTCGCATTCTGCTTTATGCTGCTTACCGCCGTTACCGATTACGGCGAGACTGGGGCTTACCAGGCGGCGCCCTTGATCTCGGCGACCCGCCCGCAGACTGCGGCAACGACGTTTGCCAGCGATACCGCCCTGGCCGCTCCCCAGAGCGCGGCCTCACCCTTTATGCCGGCTCCGCCCAAAGATGCCAAAACGGTCGGTTACGGGCTGGCCCCCTACAAGTTCGACCCGCATCTCAAACCCAAAACGACGCAATTGTTTATCGCCCATGACTTTGATCTGGTCGCGGCCAAGGCCGAGCGGGATCGCGAACGCGAGCTCCTGCGCGCCAAAACCCCGGTCCACAAACGCCTCCGCAGCGACGAAAACGGCTGGCACCGCGAGGAAATGGCCCTGGTCACCGCTTATTGCCCCTGCGCCAAATGTTGCGGCCCCCAGGCTCAGGGCATAACCTCCATTGGCAAAAGCGCCTGGACCCCCGGTCTCGCCACCGATCCGGAATGTCTCGAATACGGCACGCGGGTGGCGGTGCCTGAATATGGATTGTCGATTATCGACGACACCGGCGGGGCGATGCGGCGTCACTGGCTGCAGGATGGCCTTTTGCATATCGACGTGCGGATGACTTACCATTACGAAGCGAGAAAATGGGGCAAGAAATTCCTGAAAGTGAAAATTTATCAGGATGATTGAGCCGCGCTTCCCTTTGGCCGGATCCTGAGTGTTTTTACGACGCCCCGCTATATGGGGCGTTTTTTTCGTGTCTGAAAGTCCAGGTTGAGAGAATCGGTTATGAAACATCATGCAATTGCTTATTTGCCCGGCGATGGAATTGGCCCCGAGGTCATGTGGGAGGCGCGGCAATGCCTCGACGCCGCCGGTGCAAGGTTTGGTTTTTCTTTGAAATGGTCGGATTATCCCTTTGGCGCGGGCTATTACCAGGCGGAAAAGGTGGCGTTGCCGGCCGGGGCCTTGGGGGAGTTCGCCGGGCATGACGCCATGCTGTTGGGGGCGATTGGCGACCCGAGGGTGCCGCCGGGGATACTGGAACAGGAAATCCTCCTGACTTTGCGGTTCCATTTCGATCAGTATGTGAATTTGCGGCCGGCCCAGGCCTACCCCGGGATAAAGCTGCCGGTGGAGCTGCCGGCCGGGGAAAAAATGGATGTGGTGGTGGTGCGGGAAAACACCGAGGACTTTTATATGGGGCTTGGCGGCGTCGGCACGGGCGCGATTTCCGGACCGGTGAGGGCGAAGCGGGGTCTATACGAATTGCGGGGCGAGGTATGGCTGGAAACGGCGGATGCGGTGGAGACGGCTTTTTCGCTGGGTTGTTTGAGCCGACCCGCGGTGGAGAGGATTACCCGGTACGCGGCGCGGCTGGTGAGTAAACGTGGCGAAAAGAAGCTCACCGTGGTGTCGAAAGCGAACGCGGTTCCGCACTTGTACGGTTTTTGGGACCGGGTGGTGAAGGAGACGCTGGCGGGGGAATTCCCCGATTTGTCCTGCCAAATCCTGAATGTGGATGCGCTTTGTTACCATTTGGTACGTAAACCTTGGGGGTGGGGGGTGTTGTTGTGCCCGAATTTGTTCGGGGATATTGTCAGCGATCTGCTGTCCGGTTTGGCGGGCGGTTTGGGTATGGCGGCGGCGGGCAATATCGGCGCCGGGCTGTCGATGTTCGAGCCGGTGCACGGTTCGGCGCCGGATATTGCCGGCAGGGACGCGGCGAATCCGTTGGCGGGGATCCTGTCCGGCGCGATGTTGCTGCGGCATATCGGTGAAGCCGAAGCCGCCGCCGCCCTGGAAGAGGCGGTGCGGGGTTATTTGCACGCCGGCATTGAATTGCCCTTGGAAGTGGGGGGCGGGGCGGGTACGGGGCGGGTGGGGGAACTGGTCAGGCAACGTTTGTTGACAACGAAAAGCTAGTGTACACTAGTGCCCCGTAAAGTCTAAATTTACGAGTGCTTTTCCGTTTTCGTGCCCTTGGTCTGCGTTGAAGCTTCTTGACAATATATTCGATATTGCCTGCGAAGCTTCGCCTTGCCCAAGGGCACGAAAACGAAAAATCACTC
>JAVBRG010000087.1:0-6852 GCA_031548195.1 Planctomycetota bacterium
GTCATCACCAACAAATACATCTACGACCCCTACTTCGGCAAAATGGGCCTGAAGTGCCACGTCCTCTACCAGGAAGAATACGGCCTCGGCGAACCCTCCGACGAAATGGCCGAGAAAATCTACGCCGCCATGCCCAAGAACGTCAAGCGCATCTTCGCCATCGGCGGCGGCACCATCATCGACATCTCCAAACTCTACGCCCTGAAGAACGTCGTCCCCATCCTCGACCTCTACGACCGGAAGGTCGATATCGTCAAGGACAAGGAACTCATCCTCGTCCCCACCACCTGCGGCACCGGCTCGGAAGTCACCAACATTTCCATTCTGGAACTGAAAAGCCGCCACACCAAAATGGGTCTCGCCGTCGACCAGCTCTACGCCGACGAAGCGGTCCTGGTGCCGGAACTCCTCGAAAACCTGCCCTTCAAATTCTTCGCCACCAGTTCCGTCGACGCCCTCATCCACGCCTTCGAGTCCAGCCTCTCCCCCAAGGCCACCCCGTACACCAAGCTCTTCGGCTACAAGGCGATCGAGCTGATTCTCAAGGGCTACATGGAAATCGCCAAGAACGGCGAAAACGCCCGCAAACCCCTCCTCGCCGAATTCCTCATCGCCTCGAACTACGCCGGGGTCGCCTTCGGCAACGCCGGCTGCGCCGCCGTCCACGCCCTCTCCTATCCCCTCGGCGGCACCTACCACGTCCCGCACGGCGAAGCGAACTACTCCATCTTCATCGAGGTCTTCAAGACCTACCAGAAGCGCCACCCGAACGGCCCCATCAAGGAATTCGACCGGTTCATCGCCGGCATCCTCGGCTGCAAGACGGAAGTGGTTTACGAAGAATTGGAAAAGCTCCTCAACAAGATTATCCAAAGAAAACCGCTCCACGAGTACGGCATGAAGAAGGAGGAACTCGACTCCTTCACCGAAAGCGTCATGACGAAACAGGGCCGGCTCATGGCCAACAATTACATCGAACTGGACGCCGCCGCCGTGAAGGCGATTTATTCGGCTTTGTACTAAAAGAGGTAGGCGCAAGAGTAAGATTTGTTCCGAATGCCTGGCGGCGGCGCCTTCCTTGCCGCCGCCAGTGTTTTGGCATATGGCGAACTGGGTGTACGCGTCTCAAGTTTGTGTAAGCATAACTCTTTGTCCTGCCACATCGGACCTAATCCCACACGTCATTCCGGCGCCGCAAGCGTTGAACCGGGGTGAGGCGCAACTCGCCGGAATCCAGGCCGATAGACGATCGCTACCGTGGCGTTTGCTCCTTGTCTTACGGAGGAGTAAGTTCCGACACTGATAGGGTGTTTTGTGGAACCACCCAGCGACGGTTTATCGGCCTGGATTCCGGCGAGTTACGCTTCCCCCCGGTTCAACGCTTGTGGCGCCGGAATGACGTGTGGGGTGGTGTCAGGCGTAACAGGATGCGGATTGACGTAACAGCGTTGAGATGCGCCCAACCGGCTTCCCTTCCCCCACCGGCATCCTAATAATGGAGACGACGCATGGGTATGCGTAGACTGTTATGCCTGATTGTTCCGGTCATTCTTTTCTTCGTGGCTTTGGCGGTGCCGCCGGAGACGTTCCATATGCCCGGCTTGACCCCGATGGAACAGCGGGTCATCGCCATCTTCATCCTCACCGCCGCCTTCTGGATTTTCGAACCCATCCCCATTCACGCCGCCTCGGTCCTCGCCACCACCCTGCTTCTCATCATGTGCTCCAACAAGGGACTGTTCCTGTTCCGCGGGAAGGAGGAGACGGTCGGGAAAGCGCTTAATTACGCCGACCTGCTTCACACTTTCGCCAATCCCACCATCATGCTCTTCACCGGCGGCTTCTTCCTCGCCGCCGCCGCCACCAAGTACAAGCTGGACCTGAACCTGGCCCGGGTCATTTTGAAACCGTTCGGCAAAAAGCCGGAAATGATCATGCTGGGGCTGATGGTCATCACCGCCATGTTCTCGATGTTCATGTCCAACACCGCCACCACCGCCATGATGCTGACCGTCCTCTCGCCGGTCCTGCTGGTGATTCCGGCCGAGGACCGCTGCCGGGCCGGCCTTGCCCTGTCGATTCCCTTCGCCGCCAACATCGGCGGCATCGGCACCCCCATCGGGACGCCCCCGAACGCCGTCGGCATCCAGTTCATCACCAAGGTCGCCGACATGTCCTTCATGAAATGGACCTGCCTCGCCACCCCCTACATGATCGTCCTGCTCCTCTTCACCTGGTGGGTTTTGAAGGTCCTTTTCCCTGCCAAAACCCGGGAATTGAATTTGGTCATCGAAGGCGAGTTCATGAAAAGCCCCAAGGCTTACGTCGCCTACCTCGGCTTCGCGGTGACGGTCGTCCTCTGGATGCTCGGCGACCTCCACGGCATGAATTCGGAAGCGGTCGCGATGATTCCCATCGCCCTCTATTCCGCCACCGGGGTCATCACCGTCTCCGACATGAAAAAATTATCCTGGGACGTCCTCTGGCTCATGGCCGGCGGTATCGCCATCGGCATCGGCATGGACAAGACCGGGCTTCTGAAACGCATCGTCACGAACATCCCCTTCGACACCTTCTCCCCCTTCCTGGTGCTGGCCGGCGCCGCCTTCATCGCCCTCCTGCTCTCGACCTTCATGTCGAACACGGCGGCGGCGAATCTCCTCATGCCCCTGATGGCCGCCCTGGCCGCCGGCCTGAAGGGTCTGGAAGGATACGGCGGGGCGGTGGGTTTGATGATGGCGGTGGCGATTGCCTGTTCATTGGCGATGAGCCTGCCCATTTCGACGCCCCCCAACGCCCTCGCCATGGCCACGGGAACGGTGCAAACAAAGGATATGGCCAAAGCCGGGATTATTGTCGGGGTGGTCGGGGTGCTGCTGATTTTCGTCCTGCTTAAGGCGGCCGCCCTGGTCGGAGCATTGTGATGAATGGCGGGAACGAACTTTCGCCCGAGCCGGAAAGGAAGCCGACAGCCGCATCGGTGCGTCTCCGGCAGATGTCCGCGGCCCCCGACTCCGGCCGGCAGGCCCCGAAGCTGATCCGCCCCGACTCCGACAGCATACCCCAACTGGGCCGGATGATGTCGAAGACCCGCCGCATCGGGCTGTGGGCCGACCGCATCCGCCACTCCTATTTTTCGGATCCGGCCAAGCAATTGACGGTCCGCAAAGGCGAACGCATCCTGACCCAGGACGAAACGAACGACCGGCTTTATTACGTCCTGAAAGGCTCCTTCAGCTGCACCATCACCCTCGAATCTGACGGCGGCGGACCGGAAAGGCTGTTCCTGTACCGGAGCCTCCCCGGCGGGTTCATCGGGGTGCGGAGTTATTTCTCCGACACCGGGCTGGCGGTTTTCGACGCGACGGCGGACGAGGACTCGCTGGTGGCGTGGATCGACCACACGGTCGAGGCGGTGGACGTGGACCGTTACGGCAGCTTCCGCGAGCAGTTTTTTCCGGTCATCATGCAGGAACTGGAGCGGCGGCAGTTCCGTCTCACCCGGGCGGAGAAGGAGAGGGTGTCGGCGAACATCCGCCTCCACAAGGCGGAGGACATGGCGACTCTCGGCCAGTTCGCGGCCGGTCTCGCGCACGAACTCAACAATGCGACCAGCGTCCTCATGAGTTCGTCGCAACATCTCGGGTCGATATTGGGTGAGTATTTCCGCCACTACGCGCCGGATTTGGCGCCCTGGTTCGAGCGGGGGAGGGAGCCGGAGACGGAACTTTCCAGCGCCGAAGTGCGGGAGAAGGCGCGGACATTGTCCCAGAAACAGCGGGTGGAGTACGAGACGGCGAAGGATTTGGTCCGCATGTACGGCGGGGAAATTACCGGTAAACTTCCCCGTGACACGGACAAACTCCGCGACGCCTGGATGACCGGCCGGAGCTGCCGGGACATCGTTTTCGCCAGCAAGCACGCGGCGAACATCATCCATTCCATCAAGCAATTGTCCTCCGGCGGCCACGCGGTGCGTGAGCCGATTGACATCGCCGATTCCATCAGCGGCGCCATCGAGCTCTTGCGGGAGACCCTGAAGGAAGTCGAGGTGCTGACCGACGTCCAGCCGGGGCTCCCCCTCATCAACGGCAATCTCGGCGAGTTCATGCAGATTTGGCTGAACATCATGAAAAACGCCGCCGAGGCGATGCGGGACGCCGGCACCGGCCAGCCGCGCATCAATTTGACCGCCCGGCACGCGGCGGGGGAAATCACCGTGTCGATTGCCGACAACGGCCCGGGTATTCCCCTGGCGGTGCGGGACACCCTCTTCCAGCCCAGCATCACCACCAAGGCGGGGAGCGGCAATTCGATGGGTCTGGGTTTGGGGCTGTACATCGTGAAGCGTCTGGTGGAGACTTACCACGGCCACATCGAGGTGAAAACCGACCAGCCCGGCAGCGTGTTTTCCATCTATCTGCCCCTGGACCCCGACGCGGCGGCGCGCTCCTCGTTTGGTTCCGGCGGGCTGGGTTTGGAAGGGGAATGACGATTTCATTTCAAGGGCATTGTCCAAGGAGTGGAGCATGGAAAAAATTTACATCATCTGCGTAGACGATCAGCGTGACGTTCTGGCAAGCGTGGCCCGGGATTTGCGTCCCCTTTCCGATTGGACGATTGTCGAGGAGTGCGAATCGGCGGACGAGGCTTTGGGGGTTTTGAAGGACATCGAGACGCGCGAAAAACGCCTCGGACTCATCGTCTGCGACCATATCATGCCGGGGACGCTGGGGGTCGATTTCCTGGCCAAGGTCGAAAAGGGCCGCCAGTTCAAGAACACCCGCAAGATTCTCATGACCGGTCAGGCGACCCACCAGGACGCCATCAAGGCCATCAATTTCGCCAAAATCGACGCCTATATCGAAAAGCCCTGGGACGGCGAGAAACTGCGGGAAGTCTGCCGGCGGCTCCTGACCGAGTACCTTTTCGACGCCGGCATGGACCCCCTGGTATACAAATCTTTCGCCGATCCGGCGGTGATGCTGGAGCGGATGCGTACCTTCGGTTACAACGAGTAAAAGGAGCGATTCGTGATCGATCACGGTAGAATTTGCTGCGAAAAAATGCGCAAGAAAATCAGGTCCGCCGAAGAGGCGGCGGAACTCATCAAGAACGGCGACTCCATCGGCGCCAGCGGCTTCACCGGTTCGGGTTACCCCAAGGCCGTCCCCGCCGCCCTGGCGAAACGCATCAAGAAGGCGGCCGAGGCGGGCGAGAAATTCAAGGTCAATCTCTGGACCGGCGCCTCCACGGGACCCGAACTGGACGGCACCCTGGCCGAAGTAAATGGCATCGGCATGCGCATGCCCTACCAGTCCGACCCCATCCTCCGCAACCGCATCAATGCCGGCGACGCCGACTATTTCGACAATCACCTTTCCACCGCCGCTCCCCTAACCGCCCACGGCGCTTTCGGGCCCTGTTCCGTCGCCCTGATTGAGGTCACCGCCGTCCGCCCGGACGGCCTGCTGATCCCCTCGTCGTCCGTCGGCAACAACCAAGCCTGGCTGGACCAGGCGGAGAAGGTCATCCTCGAAGTGAATTCCTGGCAGAACGAGGCGCTGGAAGGGATTCACGACATTTACCGGGTCGAGCGCTTTCCCCACACCAAGCCGATTCCGATAGTGAAACCGGGCGACCGGATCGGCGGGCATTTCCTGCATGTGAAGCCCGAGAAGGTGGTGGCGGTGGTGGAGACGGAACTCCCCGACCGCAACCTCCCTTTCACCGCGCCCGACGCCGCCTCCAAGCAAATTGCCGCGAACATCATCGACTTCCTTTCCCACGAGGTGAAAAAGGGGCGCCTCCCCCAAAACCTCACGCCGCTGCAATCCGGGGTGGGGAATATCGCCAATGCCGTTCTCCACGGCTTGCGGGAAGCCCCTTTCGAAAACCTCACCTCCTACACCGAAGTGATTCAGGACGGCATGATCGCCCTCATGAAGGCGGGGAAATTGAAGCTCGCCTCGGCGACGGCGTTTTCGTTTTCCCCCGACATGGCCGGGGAACTCAACCGGACCATGAAGGAGTACCACGGCAAATTGATTTTGCGGCCCCAGGACGTGTCGAATAGTCCCGAAGTCATTCGCCGTCTCGGCTGCATCGCCATGAACGCCCTCATCGAAGCGGACATTTACGGCAACGTCAATTCGACCCATGTGCTGGGTTCGAAAATCATGAACGGCATCGGCGGCTCCGGCGACTTCGCCCGGTCCGCCTCGATTTCCATTTTCATGACCCCCTCGACGGCGAAGGAAGGGAAAATTTCCAGCATCGTCCCGATGTGCAGTCACGTCGATCACGGCACCCAGGACGTCCAGGTGGTGGTGACGGAACAGGGTCTGGCGGATTTGCGGGGGCTCTCCCCCAAGCAGCGGGCGGAGTCGATTATCAAGAACTGCGCCCACCCGGATTACCGCGGCCCCCTGCTGGATTACTTCAAGCGGGCCAAGGAGCATGCCCAGGGGCTGCATACGCCGATGCTTTTGGACGAGGCCTTGTCGTGGCATTCACGCTTTGTCAAGACAGGGACGATGCGGGGGTAATTGATTTTTCGGAAAGTTTAACAGCCCGGTTCGGCTGATTACTATACCGAACGCCTATTGAAATTGTGAAAACGTATCTCATTGCGTCATACTTCGTCAGCTCGGTCGGAAATAACTTTTTCTGCCTAGTGCCCCGTAAAGTCTAAATTTACGAGTGCTTTTTCGTTTTCGTGCCCTTGGTCTGCGTTGAAGCTTCTTGACAATATATTCGATATTGCCTGCGAAGCTTCGCCTTGCCCAAGGGCACGAAAACGAAAAATCACTCGCAAATTTAGGCTTTACGGGGCACTAGTACCTTGTCACA
>JAVBRG010000173.1:0-37613 GCA_031548195.1 Planctomycetota bacterium
CGAAGCCGCCGCAGTCGTCCTTGGCGCCGGCGAGGCCGTCCAGGTAGGCGATAGTGGCGTCCCAGGTGTCGTTCAAGTGGCCCATGGAGGCGATGCGGGACTGGAGCACCGCCTGGCCCTTGACGTAACGCGCGTCGGTCACCGACATGATGATCTGGCTGTTCTCGGTCGCGCCGCCGATATTCCCTTTCCACAAGGAGACGATGAGGTCGTAGTCGGTCGTCTCGTAAGTGCGGTTGTGGTCGCCGTGGAGGATGTGGGTGTCGTCGTTCTGGCCGTCGGTTATTTGCGTGGGTTTGTAGCTATTGGGGTTAAAATCGGCGGTGGTTTTTTCGAAGGACTCGGTCCCGCCGTTTTTGTCGCCGTTCTGAATCAATACGACATCGTCAATCCAACGCCCGTCTTCGACATTGGCGAGGATATTGGCGGAAAGCCGATACCCATTCGTCGGGTCCGCGAAGTTGAGCGCCACGTCCGACCGCCCAAGGATGACGCCGTTGGTAAAAGTGCTCATGATGTAGGAGTCGGCCGGGGCACCGGCAGGCACCGCCCCGAAAGCGTGGACATCCGTGCCGAATTCAAAGGAAAGCTTGTGGTTGTAATCCGGGTTGGTCTGGGCTGTTCCCGAGTCGAACGGGTTGTCGTCCCGGTCGGGGTTAAGTTCTTTGTAGAAGAGAGCATTGGAACCGGTGTTGCCGGCATAGTGATTGAAATCGGTGGTGCCGTCATCGACAAAATTCTTGGGGTCGCCGCCGCGATTGTCGCCGAGGAGGCGGCGGGTGTCGAAGGTGGTGGCAACATCGTTTGCGGTGTAATTGACAGTTGAACCGGAGTGGGAAGTGGTGATCTTGTTGACGGTGACCACGCTGGCGTCAGTCGCATTCGCAGTCCGGTTGGTGTTAAAGATATCGTCGCTGCTGAAAGCGATGTTTTGCGTATGGGCAGCCCGGATTTCGCCGAGATCCACGGCGGATTTGGCGCGATTCTTGGCGCCGTCGACAACGGCGACTCCGATGTTGCCTGTTTCAATCATGCCGAAGTCGGTGACATTGTTGTTGACAATGAGGGTGCCGCCATTGGCATCGAAGGCGGTGGCGTCATTGTTGGTCAGGGTCAGCGAAGCGTCCCGGTTGGGAGTGGTGGTATCCAGGAAGACCATCCGGTTGACGTTCTTGATGAAGGAATGGGCGTTCGAGTTTGCTTGCGTCGTGACGGAGATATTGCCGTTGGTGAAGATGTCGCTGGTGCTGACTTCGCCTTCCTCAGTTACGGGGTTGGTGGTTTTGGCCAGGATGATGCCGGCGTTGCCGGCGTTCGCTCCGCTGCCGGTATTGACGGTGATATTATTTTCCGAATAAACGCCGCTGTTGGTGTGGGTCAAGTCGAGGACGCCGCCGCTGTAGTCCTGACCCTCGATGCCAGTGCTTCCGGCGTTGCCGCCGCCGCCATTGCCGCCTTGCAGGGTGATACTGTTGACATCAACCGCGAAGGCGAGATTGCCCTGATTGGTATAGTTGTAGTAGGCATAGAAATCTGCGTCGGCGCCATTAAACTCATTGTTGTTGACAATAGGAGATTTCTGATAGTCAAAGCTATCGTTACCGAAAATGGAAATGTTGATCCCCGGACGGACCACCGTGCCGTCCGCCTGAACGCCGGTGCCGCCAACGGTGACGTAGGCGTAGCCGCCATGTGCTCCAGATTCAGCACCAGCCTTACCGCCATGAATCCGCATTTCAGTGGTACGGCCGACAACGTTACCACCGATTAAATTAGATGTGCCATTTAGTGCATCAATATCACCACCTGCACCAGTGTAATCTCCAGTGGCAGCTTGTCTGAGACTCTGGGCGCCAGTGCCTGTACCGTCTAAATAACCAGTATCGGCGCTGCCGGCAGAAAACACAAACTGGGTTAATGAGCCATTAATTGGAGTACCGTTAAAGATAAAATCACCGGTAATTCCCATATTAATACTGCCGCCATCACCTTTGCCATCCCAAGAATTGCCGGCAGCGATGACTGCATTGCCACCACTGGTATTGGGAGCAGCCTGTGAATTTGTCACAAAGACCGTACCGCTCCGTTCAAACCTGATATCACCACCATTAGCTTCACCAACGGCATCTGTTTTTGCGTATGCATAATTTGAAGCATTATTTAGTCTATTGGAGTAACCTGTGCTTTCGCCGGCGCGGAGATAAAACGCGGCGTTTGCCGGAGCACCTACTACATTTTGATAGCCGTTGAAATTCGGCTCATTTGCAGAAACCCAATGCGACTGACTGTTCGGAATCATTGAGCTAACGGATTTGGTAAAAACAATATCGCCAGTTCCGGTGGCGTCAATATTACCACCAGTACTGCCGCCGTTACCATTGCCACCCAAGAGGAGAAGATTTTCTGAATAAGCAGTGCCAGTGTTGCCTGTATTGCTCAAATCGATAAAAACGCTACCACCATCGCCACCCAGATTGATAACATCGACCGACAAAAGCTGATTACGTTCATCGACATCATTACCACTTGCGCCGCCACGGATATTGATTCCTTTTATGTTTGTAACTGCGGTGTTGGTGTCCAGGCCAACCAGAATTCTGGTATCACTGCCTGAACCGGCAACACCGACATTACCACCCGCACCACCAGTGCCAAAACTGTAATAAGTAGCGGCGTTAAACGTATTCGCACCTGCATCACCACCACCACCGGCGCCGATAGTAAGAGAATCGCCACCAGTTAACGCTACCCTAGTTGCACCGGATTGCAAGACATTCTGACCGTGACCACCTTTGGCTTCCACGGAAGTATCGACATCTGTCGGTGCCCTGTTTTTTCCAGCCTCACCTGTAGAAGTATCTAGTGTAACTCCTCCGACTGCGCCGGTTTTTGACCCTGCGCCGCCGGCAGCGAAGTCAAGTGTTGTAGAACTAACCGTATTAATATAAGTACCTTCAACTTCTCTTACAGAGTCACCATCTGTAGCGTTATTCGGTGCAGTAGAAGATGTAGCCTGAATAATGGCGCCACCACCGCCGCCGCCCTTAAAGATAGAAATGGCACGTGAGTAAACGGTACCATGGTTGGCACCCGTACTACTAGGATCATGATACATAGTTTGATTTTCATTGCCTCCAATACCACCATCTCCGCCAGTGACAGCACTCGATGGTATGGTGCTACCATTACCTGCATAGCCATTCCAGCCACCCACTCCCTGGCCATTGACGTGATCAAAATAGTAGTTGGGGGAGTATGTGGTCCTGTTGACATCATTACCCTGCGCATTAGTCCCACCACCACCGCCACCGCCACCACCAGCGCCAATAACGAAGTCAGCCGCGCCAGCCACACTCATGCTAGCCACCACCACCAAAGCAAGTCCAACCTTGCGTAAAGTCAACATTCCTCTCTCCTCTTCCTCTCCAATCCAGCAAAACACCTATCTTCTATATTCCCTCAAAAATTCTTTATTCTCATATTAGTTCTCATATTCCTTCTCATACTCATTCCCACCCTCAGTCCTCACTAGTGCTTAGTTGCATAAAGGACACAACACCCCACCCTTGTCGAGCCACGGCTCGACAATCACTGAGAGACCACCGTTTTTGGCTAGAATAAAAATCCGCCGCAAACACTCTTAAAAAGAGACAACACCCCACTCTTGCCGGCCAATTAGCCGGCAAACGCTAGGCGACAGCAGGTTTTAGGTAAAAAAACTAAAAAAACCGCCCCATACACCCGTTAATAAGACATAATAATCCACTCTTGTCGATCCACGCATCGACAATCCACAGGAGACGCCATGTTTTACTTAAAAATAAACCAACCGTAAACACTATGGTTTTAGCATCCACGGCGCTAGTTAACATCTGAGCGGCCGAGCTTGACCAGGACCGGCCGCAAGCGCCCGGAAAACACCCCGGTCCCACGCTGGAAGGGAATGAACCCGGCGCCCGGCGGAAAAACCCCTTTCGCCCGCCCGACCAGGTCGTTTTGGAAGGACATCTCTAAAAACTTGAAGGCGGTAAAACCCGTGCCGAACCCCGCAACCCCGCCGACACCCACCGAAGCTTAAACCGTTCGGTTAATTCCGCCCGAAATACTTAGAGACAGCCTCGCTCCCATCGCAAAACCAACCCCATCCGAAAATAGCCCCATTTAGACAATGCCGGCAGCGCTCATTTCTTTCCGGCATGTTTATTATATAGTTATCCCGTCCGCCGTACAATTAAAAAAACCTATTTTCGCGCATTAATAATAGCGGGTTTTGCCTGGAAATGACATTGGTAATAGTTGTCTTTGCATATATGGAATAGTGGATATATAGTGCTTGAAAAATACCCTTAAAGCGGGATGTACTTGTTTCGGCGTATTAATATTTGGCTCATGAGAATGACTCCTTACGTGCAGAAGTTACCGCCTTGCGTACCGAGAACGCGCGCCTCAATTAAGAAATTACCACCGTGGGTGTCGAGAACGGACGCCTCACGCAAGAACTTGCCGCCGCCAAAAAAAAATTCCCGCAATTCATCCAAGCCACCTTCGTCGAACCTGGTGAAGCCGACCCCCAAAGGAAAAAAGCAAAAGCGGACAAGCGGCGGACAGCCGGGACGCCCGGCGAACTTCAGGAAGCCATTCCCGCCGGAACAACTAAATAAACACAATCTCAAGCAAATGATATGGTTATGTGGATAGATAAAATCTGGCGTTGTAGTGGTAAAGTTGTCGAGTCGAATCGTGGGAGAATCAGGAGCGACCGTGGCAGGGAATTATTCAAGAAGCGCGCGGAGCAATGCGAACGGAACTTCGCGCACTTGTTCAATTCCGGCGGTATGCGTCGGACACATTTGCAGACACAAGCGAAGATTCTGCCACAACAGTCGCGTAGTAGAATTAGTTCCTCACCCCGCCTCCAGCCGACCCCACCGCATAGGCAATCGCCCTGGAACCCAAATGCAAGGCGCCGTTACGGGACATCCCCTCCCGCGATTCGAGCCGGCAATTCACCAGCACCTCACCGGTCGCGCCACGTCTCACCACTTCGACCCGGGCCGCCGATTCCGCTTCGCAGAGCGCCCACGCCTCCGCCTCCTCCCGTTCCTTGAAGGAAACGTTTCCCTGGTCGGCAAACACCGTGTAACCGTTGATCCCCTCGGTATTGTAATCGGCGCGAATCTCGAGGGACCGCTCGGCATGCACTTTCCCCACCACCGCCCCGAGGGCGTTCGCCACTTCGGCGTGCGGGCCGATTATCGCCCGCGTCCCCAGCATCGCCGCCACTTCCGCTAGGAAAACGTGGATCGGCGCTCCCACCCCCACCAGGGGCAAATCGGTCGCGAAATCGGCCCGCAGAAAACCCTTGCCGGTTTTACCGGTGCGGCGGCGGTAAAAGTCCAGGGCCAGTTCGGCCGCCTTTTCGGTAAGCCCCTGTTTTTCCCAGGCGGGGTTTTCATGCTCCAGGAGGGTCGCCACGATGTTCAAATAAAGCTTGCGGCAAACCTCCCGGTAAATCCAATCCGCCAGTTCGGACGTGGACAGGCCGAGGCAATTCGCCACGAACTCCGCCGCCAGGGCCGAACCTTCCGCGTCGTAACGCGTGAACTCGCCCCGCAGGTGCATGATGTCCGTGGGGGTCAGACCGAAGACGTGGACGACTTCGTCGGCGATCAGGCGGGAGACGTCGAGGGAATACTCGTCCCGGCCCACCGCCGCCGCGGCGGCGGGGAGAAGCAGGGGGCCGGACCGGAGCGCTTCCGAGAAGCGTTTTTCAAAAGCGCTGTAACGCGGGTTCGCGGAAATGTCCCGGGCGAACATGAAGCCCTCGTGGACAAAGCGGGTGTGGCGGGGGTAAAGAAGCGTCAATCGGCGGAGGTCTTCCTTCAAGGCCGGATGTTTCGCCGCCGCCATGCACCAGGGGGTAACCCGGTATTCTTCGAGACGCGGGCCGTCGTGGTCGAAATGCACCGCGCTGTCGGCGCCGAGGCCGAAGGTCCTGATGTAAAGCCCCTTTATCCCGGTTTTCCATTTGCCGATGCTGATGCCGCTCGCCGCCCCGAGGGGGACGCCGGAGCGGACCAGGGCGATGTCCGAAGTGGTGCCGCCCATGTCGACGATGAGGCAATCCTTTTCACGGGCCAGTTCGAGGCCGCCGACCACGCTGGCGGCGGGGCCGGAGAGGAGCGTTTCGGCTGGACGCAGGGTCGCATAGTCTTCGGACATCAGGTTGCCGTCGCTTCTGACGATAACCACCGGCCGGGCCAGGCCGCGACCCGCCAGGGACCCCTTAATCGCCAGGAGAAAACGGCGGATGGTGGGGACGAGGGCGGCGTTCACCAGGGTGCTGGCGCCACGTTGCAGGCAATTCAGTTCCGTGACCAGTTCGTAGCCGCAGACGGCGGGGATGCCGGTCTGTTCCTCGAGCCGCTGTTTGGCCTCTTTTTCGACCACGGCGCCGTTTCGCATGGAATAGAGTTCGATGATGCCGACGCCGTCCAGGCCTTTGAGGTCGGTTTGCAGGCGGCGTTCAAAACAATCCCAGTCGACCGATTCGACCTGACCTTCGGAATAGGAACTGACGCAGGGGACAAGGACGATTTCATCGGTGGGCGGAAGGCCGAAGTCGGCGGCGTAGCGGTCGAGGTTGCGTCGATCGCCGCCAAAAAAGACCAGTTTGGCGTGGCCAAGGCGGTTTTCGACGCAGGCGTTGGTGGCGAGGGTGGTCGAGAGGGATATGAAGCCGGGTTCGATTCCCGGGGGGATTTGCAGCAGGTCCAGGGCGGCGGAGATGCCGACGGCGAGGTCTTCCTTGGTGGTGAGGGCTTTCGCTTTGCTGACGACGGTTTTCTTTTCGAAGTCGTAGAGGACGGTGTCGGTATAGGTGCCTCCGGTGTCGATGCCGATGCCGAAGTTCGCCATGGTTTTCTCCCGGGTATTGCGAACACGACGCTGGGTCGCGGGGTCCATAAAATCGCAAAGACACAGAAGACGCGGAAACCGCGTCTTTTGGGGTCGGACTTGACCCGGTAAGACGCGCTTCTCCGTATCCTCTGTGTCTCTGTGGTTTAAATAACATTTTAGGCGAGGGGATATTTCAATCGGTATTCGACCCGCCATTACCGATTCTAGCGAAAACTCCCCTCAAGCGCCAGCGCCGCCGGTTAAAAATCGTCAAAACTTCCGTCGTCCATGGGGATGACGTCCGAAGGACTGACCGTCGCCACCTTCGCCTTGCCGCCGGCATTGCCACCGCCGGAGGAAGTCGGGCGCACCGTCGGTCCGGACAGCTGGCGGCTCGGCGGCGCCTTCGGCGCCGGTCCCGTCCACTGGCTCGCCGCCACCCGCGCCGCCGCCCGCGCCGCGGCCGGCGACGTCCCCGACCGCATCTCCGCCCCCGCCTGCCTGCCTGAAACCAGGGCGACCAATTCGCCAATCGAGTCCACCATGGTGGACGCCTGGGCGCTCAATTCCTCCGAGGCCGAAGCGGTCTCCTCGGAATTGGCCGCGTTCTGCTGGGTGACTTTGTCCATCTGCGCGACCGCGGTGTTGACCTGGTCGACGCCCTGGGCTTGTTCATTGGTGGCGGCGGCGATTTGATTGATGAGATCGCCGACCTTCTGCGAGCCTTCGGCGATGCTGGAGAAGCTGGTGGTGAGCTGGGAGGCGATTTCACTGCCGTTTTTCACGCTTTCCACCGTGCCGGTGATGAGTTCGGTGGTGTCCTTGGCCGCCTGGGCCGAACGCTGCGACAAATTGCGCACCTCATCCGCCACCACCGCGAAGCCCTTGCCGGCCTCGCCGGCGCGGGCTGCCTCGACGGCGGCGTTCAGGGCCAGGAGGTTCGTTTGGAAGGCGATGTCCTCGATGGTTTTGACAATCCGGCTGACCTTCTCCGACTTGTCGTTGATGTCGTTCATGGCCGAGGTCATGCGGCTCATGGCGTTGACGCCCTCGTTGACGAGTTTGTTGTTGCTGATGGTCGTTTCGTTGGTTTTCTGGGCGTTGTCGGCGTTCTGGCGGGTCATGGAGGCCATTTGTTCCAGGGCGGAGGACGTTTCCTCGAGGGAGGCGGCCTGGGTGGTGGAGCCTTCGGCGAGGCTTTGCGAGGCGGAGGCGATTTGTCCGGCGGCGGCGTTGATCTGGTTCGAGCCCGATTTCAGGGTATTGATGATGTGGTTGATGGGGCCGGTGATATTGCGGATGAGGATGGTGGAAATGAGAAGGCCGAGAATCAGCGCGACCACTCCCGCGATGATGATGGCGGCGCTGAACCACTTGACCACACTGTCGATGCGGTTCATGCCGGTGCGGATGGTCGTCATGTTTTCGTTGAGGACATTTTCAACCGCCTTGGTGGTTTCCATGGCGAGGGCGTTCGTTTGTCCGTAAATCTGGGTGGTATTGGCGCCAAGGTTGTCCAGGACCAGGGACATGTCCAGGGATTTCTTGGTGGCGGCGGCGTACTGCTCGAAGCCGGCCTGGATTTGCGTATAGGTGTTTCGTATCGATTCGGTTTGGATGTTTTCGGGAGTGTTGTACCTTTTCACAATGGCCACGCCATCCTGCAGGTGTTTTATCGCGTCTCTGTAGGCGGCTGTTTCTTCGTCCAGGAAGAGGCCGACGCCTTTCCAGAAGGATAGCCGGGCGGAGGCGAGTTTGGCGCTCAGTTCATCCAGAACCGTGACCCGGTACAGGCGGCGTTTAAGCATGTCGAGCTTGCTTTTGTCGGACAGGTCTTCGCCGATGGCGCTGTTGAGGCTTTCGTAGGCTTCCTTGAAGGCTCCGACCAGGAGTTCCTCGGTTTTCAGGCCGGTGGCGGCGTTTTCATCGCGGGTTTTAACCGATTCAATGACGCCGGCGCGTAATTCGTTGGTGGTTTTGTCGAGGTTGCGCAGTTGTTCGTCGATTTTCGGGGCATTTTGTCTGGTGCTCGGGAGCATTTCGGGCGGGGCGCTGTCGAGGATGCCCTGGATATGCTGCAGTTCCTTGCGGCATGCCGCGTAAGCGCGGTCGCCGGCTTGGAAATCCTTTTCGAACTGATTGTAAATATAGGAGTAATAACTGTTGCCGGCTTCAATGACATTGCTGGAAAGGTTGTTGAGGGCGAAGTTAATCGGCAGAATGTAACCGCTGGTGTATTCGACCATGGCGTTGGTTTTATCGACGTTCTCGTTGGTGATGCGGAAAGCCACCATTCCGAGAATGCCGATAATCATGGCGAGAGCAATCATGGCGATGAAACCAAGATATAGCTTCCCCTTTAGACTCATCTCCAACTCCTTATAAAAAGCGATAATCAAGTAACCACTGGAAAAAAGGCTGAGCTTTGCTAATCAAGAGGGCAAACTGGATGTTACCGGGCTGTTAAGGCTTGAGGCTTAATTTGGTATTTTACTATAAATCACCATGGAAAACGCCGAACGCTGATTATGAACCACCACCCTGGAAATTCAGTAGGAGACGTTTTTTGTCAAATGGCGAGTGGCGGGGTAACCGCCACTTGGTATAATTCCAGGTTTTAACATGAATCAGGGCATGACTGAAAACGACTATAGTTTATTATGACGATAGGGCTTTTTAGTTTGTTAATAAGATAAACAGCCCGAGCCATGGTTAATCCTATACTATCTCGGAATTTTATGCCAGTGTTTTGTTAGGCGCTTTGTGAGAATAAATTGCCGTGAGGGTTGTAAAAACTGGCACTAATCAAAAAAAGTGTGAAAAAGCGGCGTAGTTTTCACCTTTTTCCGCTAAGAAATGACGTCAAATTTCGCTGCATTTTATTGAAAATTTACTGCCGATTCTGGACGTTTACTCCCGCAAAGTCATTTTCACAATTCCAATAAGCGTTAGGTATAAAGCCACGTGTCAATTCCCGACGGAAAAATACCAATTAAGAAGTTGACCAATCCAATTTGACAGCTTAATTTATATACCAGCGAATATAGAGCCCCATGTGCATGGGTCGATGTCGTTTGTTGCCAGGCGATGCGACTGGCGCCCATGGGTAAGTAGGAAGAGCCGCAGATACAGTCGTTGTCGAACTCGGTAGAGAGAGAGCCATGTGGAAGTCCAGGGCAAACTGCTGTAGCGGAAATCGGCTCGGTACTACGCTCCGCCGTAATTTCTTTTTTGATATAAGGGACCACTTGAGAAGACCATGGCTATAGACGAAGATGCTGAAATTTATCCCCTCCTCAAAACCGACCGGAGGATTTTCCCCCATATTCCACGTGAAGGCATGAGCCGCCGATTGCAAGGCGAACGTTATCTCGGAATTTTTGAAGTGGAGGTTTTTCGGCAACCCACCGATGGCGAGCCGCTCTTCACCGCCGATGCCGTGGACTTGTCAAACTCCGGCATACTGCTGGTCCTCCCCGACCGGAACACCCCGCCGGAAATCGGTTCCGAACTTTTCCTCCGCTTCGCCATCCCCCCGGGTAACCTGCCCGAAGGCTACGAATCCCGCGTCTCCGTCGCCGCCAGCGTCGCCCGTTACGACCCCGCCAACCGCCAGCTCGGCCTCCAGTTTCTCGAAACGCTCGACAGCCATCTCGAACGCCGGCGTTGGCGCTGGTTCGAATGGGCCGGCATGCTCACCATCCTACTCACCCTGGTGGGCATTGCCTATCTGCGCGTCGACTCCATCTTCTATTTCGTCTTCGACGTCCCGGTGTTTCTCTACGGGATCTGCGCCACCATTTTTCTTGTCTCCCGCTTCGCCTTCGCCATGTTCTATCGTTCTGTACCCGTGGACCCCGGCTATACCCCCTCGGTCAGCATCATCATTCCCTGCTTCAACGAGGAAAAATTCATCACCCGCACCATTCGCTGCGCCCTGGACCAGGACTACCCCCCCGACAAACTCCAGGTCATCCTCGTCGACGACGGCTCCAAGGACAGGTCGGTCGAACAGGTCCGCGCCTTCAAGGAGAAAGTCAAGGACCTCATCGAGGACGAACGGTTCGTCGTCATCGTCCACCCGCAGAATTCCGGCAAACGCGAAGTCATGGCCACCGGCGCCCGCGCCTCGAAAGCCGAACTCCTCGTCTTCGTCGACTCCGACTCCTTCCTCGAACCCGACGCCATCCGCAACCTGGTCCAGCCCATGCAGGATTCCCGCATCGGCGCCGTCTGCGGGCGCTGCGACGTTGAAAACAAATGGACCAACTACCTCACCAAAATGCAGACCACCCGCTACTACATCGCCTTCCGCATCTTCAAAGCCGCCGAATCCGTCTTCCACTCCGTGACCTGCCTCTCCGGACCCATCAGCTGCTACCGCCGGGAACTCGTCCTCAAGCACCTCCCCGCCTGGCTGGGGCAAACCTTCTTCGGCCTCCCCGCCACTTTCGGCGACGACCGCAGCCTCACCAATTTCATGCTCCCCGACTATTGGATAACCTATCAGCACACCGCCGCCTGCTCCACCATCGTCCCCTCCTCGATGCGGGTGTTCATCAAACAGCAAATGCGCTGGAAACGCTCCTGGCTCAGGGAAAGCCTCCGCGCCGCCCTCTTCATGTGGAAAAGGGAACCCTTCATGGCCATTTCCTTTTACGCCGGCCTGATCATGCCCCTCCTCGCGCCCTTCGTGGTCCTGCGCGCCTTTGTCTTCATCCCCATCATCTACGGCTACTTCCCCTTCGTTTTCATCATCGGCTTCATCATGATGGCCATGCTCGTCAGCGCCACCTACCTGATCCTGAAACGCAGTTACATGTGGGTCTACGGGGGATTCTTCTGCCTCTTCTACCTCACCGTCCTCCTCTGGCAAATGCTCCCCGCCACCCTGACCTTTTGGAAATCCGAATGGGGGACCCGCGCCACCAGTCACGATGTCCAGACCGGCGGTATAGAAAACATTCCGGTCAGTGTCGTGGTGACCGGCAGCGAATCCCCCGGCACGCACCCGGCCGCCGACAACCCCGGCGTTGATGAAATCGACGCGTCCGTCAAGCCCCTCGTTTAGGGAAGAACATGAAAAAAGAATTCCGCGTCGGTTGGAAGCGCGTCCTCTCCGTCATCCTCCAGTTCGCCGTCATCCTTCTCGTCATCGGCTGGATGATCTATATCCTCACCGTCCGGGGAGCACCCGCCCCGCAGAACAAGGACGCCTGGACCCGCCGCGACGGCTTCGTCGCCGTCTCCTTTTCCGCCGTGGGCCGGACCGACGCCTCGCCCCACCTGCCGCGGGCCATGCTCAAGAAGCATCTCGAAGCGCTGCAAGCCGCCGGTTTTGAAACGATCTCCACCCAAAACCTCCTCGACTACTACTATCACGGCGAACCCCTGCCCGACAAACCCGTCTACCTGATGTTCGAGGGGGGAAGGAAGGACGGCGCCATCTACGGCCAGGAAATCCTCACGAAAACCGGCATGCGCGCCACCATGTTCATCCATCCCAAAAAAATGGACGAATGGAACAAAACCTTCCTCTCCCGTTCGCAAATCGCCTCACTCTCCGCAAACCCCTTCTGGGAGGTCGGCGCCATGGCCAACGAGATTTACCTCCCCGGAACCGAAAACCGCGAACGCCCCGATTATTATCTCGCCGAGTATCTCCACGACCAGAATGGCGCCCGCATCGAAACGCCGGAGGAATTCGCCGTCCGCGCCGAGAACGATTATTCCGCCTCCAAGAGTCTCCTGGGCAAAGTCACCGGCCGGGAAATCCCCGCCTACATCTTCTCCCCGGCGAATTCCCTGGGAAACACCCAGCCGGACGATATGGATTACCTCAACAATCAGCTCCTGGAGAAGTACTTCCGCCTCGCCTTCAGCCGGGAAGGCGTCCCCTTCAACAGCCACGCCACCAATCCCCGCCAGCTCACCCGCCTACTCGTGCCCGCGGACATGAACACCGGCGACCTCCTCGCCATTCTCGGCGCCGGCCTCGCCAGCGAAGGACCCTATGTCTTCAAGGGGAACGCCGACTCCGATCGACGCTGGCGCAGCATCACCGGCCAAATCGAATACCTGCCCGACGGCATCGCCTTCCGCCCCGCCGCCGACCAATTCGCCTTCGCCTGGCTCATCGGCTCCGAGGATTGGGGCGACGTTGACCTCAGGGTCGGCCTGCCGAACCGTCCCCAGGATGAAATCAACCTGTATCTCCGCTTCAACAGCCGCCAGTCCTTCCTCCGCCTCCACGTCGTCGGCGGCTTGATTCTGGCCCAGGAGCGCACCCCCGGCCTCGGCATCACCACCCTCGCCTCCTTCCCCGTACCGGACGACCGGGACTTCCTCGACCTCCGCCTCACCGCCAAGAAGAACCGCCTGTGGGTCGGGCTGGACGGCAAACCCCTCACCGAAAGCCCCTTGCCCTTTCCCGGCGGCCTGGCGAACGGCCGGGTGGCGGTCGAGGCGCGGGAGGCGGATACGGATACCTCCCCGGTGCAGCTCCGCATGCCGGTTGTTACCCCGCTCTCCTCGGTGCTACGCCCCACCAGCCCCGACGAAGCGGTTTCACTCGCCTGGCCAAACACCGACGATCCCGCCGGGGTGCTGGTCCAGTTGCCCCCGCCCCCACCGGACCAGGCGAGCGATCGGGTGAAAACCGCCCATAAGCGCCGCGTCGCCTCCTACCTCCTGCGCAGTTTGGGCCAAGGTATGGATACCTACGCCATGTTGCCGCCGGGTACCCATGACATGGGCCCGGCCTTGGCGCTTACGGAGGATGTGGCGCCGCTGTTGCGCGGGCGGTTGTGGACCGGCATGGTTTTCACCCACGCCGCGCCGGCCGGGGCCGGTCCCGAGGCATTGGCCGAGTATCGGCGCCGGTTGTCGAGAGCGATGGAGGAGGCGAAGCGAAGCGGATTGGCGGTGCTGTTGGCGTTGACCCCGGGTGAAGCGGCCGACTTGGCGGAGAAGCGGCTCTTGCCGCCGGCGGACGGGGTTTTATTGAAGGGGGAGGGCAAGGCGCCGGAAAGCGTCATACAGACGCTGCGGCGGAATTACCGGCAGGTCTTGTTCTGGAAGGACGACCTACGCGGCTACGCCGGACGCTGACCGGCCGGAAGGGCTGCAAGCGGGAAAAGCCAGAGACGCCAAGAAACAAAAGCGGCCGCCGTTCGCTGTAGGGATCGGCGGCCGCCGCTTTGTCTTGGACAAGCGACTTTGTTACCGGGCTGTTAACGATAGGCGCTCAAGCGGCCGTTCGTCTCGAACAGCAGATTCTTGTAGAAGCGTTCCAGATGTTCGAGGTTTTCCTCCACTCCGGTTTGCTTTTCGCCGACGATTAGCCAATCCGCGTAGAGATTCCCCTTATAGGCGGCGAGGCGCTCGGCGCCGGCGTTATCGAGCAGGAGGCCGCTTTGCTGTCCCGATTCCCGCATCTTTTCGAACAATTCCGCCACGGCGCCGAAATTCGTGTCCGGGCCGGGGTGGATCACGGCGCCGTTCCAGATGCGGTCCGCCAATAGTTCGGGAAGTTGGGCGAGGGGTTTACGGAGTTCCGTGAGATCCAGGGAACCCTTCGGCAGCAGGCCGAAGACGGCCAGGCCGGCGTTGGCGGCGGCCAGGAGCGCGGTGGGGAGCTGGGGGGAGGCCTGCTCCCCGTTTCCGGCTATGACCGCCAGGACGGCGGTGGCTTCGCCGCCGGAGCGGATGTCGGTCAGGGGAATCGGTTTGTTGCCGGAGATGATGGTCCAGGCGTCGTCGATGCGGTTGACGGCGACTTCGCCGAATTGGGCAATTTCGGGTTCGCTGGTGGTGTTTTCGCAAGCCAGGGCGACTTTGCCGTCGGCGATGGCGGCGGAAATGGGCAGCGGCAGTTCGAGCAGGGAATCCCCCCCGGCCCAGACGCCGAGGCGTTCGCCTTTCAGGATCAGTCTTAGGGGGCGGTTGGCGACTTCCTCAAGTGGGATTTCCTTCAGGGTGAAGAGACCCAGGTTGGGGACGCGTTCCTGGATAAGGATGGCGGTGCTGTTGTGGGTGACCTTCACGAAGGAATGCGGGGGACGGTGGCGCAGGTATAGGCTGCGGGTGCCGCCCGGGTAATCCCCCGGAAAGTTCACGGTGGCGGCGATGTCCCGCCAGCCTTCGGAAACCCGGAGCCAGGCGAAGGAGTCGGAGGCGGGTTTGGCGGTGAGGGTGTAGTTTTCCTCTTCGCGGGTCAGTTCCCCCTTGTCGACGTTCCAGGCGGCGACGGCGTAAGGGTTCCGGGCTTCCTCGATGAGGCGGCGGAGGTTTTCCAGGGTGGCGTTTTTCAAGCCGGGATCCTTGGCCGCGACGATTTCGTCCAGGTATTTTTCGGCGTCCGGCAGATGGTTGCCGGAATAGGCGCCGAGGACTTTCCGGATCATGCCGAGGGTATTGCCGGATTTGTTCCAGGCGGACAGGAACAGGGTGAGGTATTCGGGGAAATCCCGGCGGCGCATGAATACGGTGAGGGCGTCGGCGAACAAGCCGGGGTCCATCCCCCGCAATTGCGACGCCACCCGGCGAACGCGTTCGGAAGGGTCGACTTCATTCCATTCCATGGCGTTTTTGAGGAGAAGGACGTTCGCTTCGATGTCGTTGGGGTCGCGGAGGAGGCAAACCTGGAGCGCCTCTTCGGCGGCGGGGTTTTGACCGAGGGCGATATGGGCAAGGGCTTTCAGACGCCAAAGGGGGATGTAGGTGGGGTCGATTTCCAGGCCTTTTTGGATATTATCCAACGCGGCGGCGAATTCCTGCCTGGGGATCATGCGACTGGCCTGTTCGGCGAGGCGGGCGATGGATTGTATGGGCGGCGGGGCGAGGCTGCCGGGGTTCGGTGGCGGTTCGGCCGCGGGGGCCACGGTGGAAAAAACGGGATTGATGGCGGCGGCGATGCAGAGGACAAGCAGCGGCAGGGCGCTGAACGGTTTGGTCGGCATGGGCGTGGCTTCCTCAAAAAAACGGCTGGCGGAGCAGGCCAGATTCACGGAAGTGCCTCCGGCGAATCTGGCCTTGTCCGGGATTCAGGCCTGTTTCCAACCGTGGCGTTTGGCGTTCCCTTCGCAATCGCCCCGGTTGTTGTAGCCTTCGGAGGAGGCGCCGATGATTTTTCCGTTGTCGGCGGTGTGGCGCCAACGCCAAGCCTTGGCGTTGTCCTGGTAGAATTCCCATTTACCGGCATTGTTGAATTTGCCGTTCATCCCGTAATGTTCGGCGTTTTCCTGGCAGTGCAATTTCTCTGTGTAGCCCTGGGTCGAAGCACCGACGATATTACCGTTGCTGGCGGTGAGGCGCCAGCGCCATTGCTTGACATTGTCCTCGTAAATTTCAAACTTGTCTGCGGCCATGCGGGTTTCCTTTCGAAAGACGGGTTCGAGTTATAGCTTGGTTCAAGCAAATATACAGGGTTTAATATTGCAATTGGCGTTACCAGTGTCTCCGGTGAAGCAGGACTTGTCAAGTCGAATAAACAAATCAATAACCCTCGTTCGTCAACCAGCCGCGGTCGTCAACCCCGACGCGTGTCTGTTGCCGCGGATTGCCCGTGCGCACTATCGTGTCCGCCACTTCGTTACGGGCCTGACGCCATTCCCCGTGGGCGTAGGGGTCTTCGCCCGCGTGGGCCTGAACCTCGGGTTCCGCGTATTCACGAATGTAATGGTCGGCGGTGCGCGCCGCCTGACGCCGGGCCTGGTTTTCCGCGAACGCCCCCAAACAACCCGTGCAGGACAAAAGAGCCATGCCCGCCGCCGCCAGCAACAGGGCGCCTCTAAAAATTGCTATTTTGCCCGCAGACGAGGAAGGGCGTAGTGGCAGCGTTTTGTAATACGCGGTGGTGGTTTGGGTTACAAAACGCTGGAGCAAATCCCTGACGAAGTATCCGGGCAAAAGGGCATTTTTAAAGCTGCCCACCACATAATAATAAGGACGCATATGCACTCCCGAACGACCGGAAAAAGGAAATCACCCCCGCCGCCGGCAGGCGGCCTGCCATACCGCTACGCTTTTTGCCCTTCTTTCAATTCCGCAATCATCCCGGGATAAAAATGATTCACGATGGGAACCCGCCGGTCGTGGGTAAAAGCTCTCGGACTCAATTTCGGTCCCGGCGCCCCCTGCCGGCGTTTGTATTCGGACAAGCGGAGCATCCGTTGCACCTTCGCCACCATCTCGGGGTCGTATCCCATTTCGGCAATCGCCGCCACCGGTTGACGTTTTTCCACGAATTCCCTTAAAATTCCGTCCAGGAGGGGATACGGCGGCAGGGAATCGGAGTCCAGCTGCCCCGGCGACAATTCCGCCGACGGCGGCCGTTCGATTATCTCCGGCGGAATCACCACGCCTTCCGGCCCCTTCAGTCCGGCCGGACGGTGTTTGTTGCGCCACTTCGCCAATTTGAAGACGTTGGTTTTGAAGACGTCCTTCAAGGGACAGAATCCGCCGCACATGTCGCCGTACAGGGTCGCGTACCCCATGGCGATTTCCGACTTGTTTCCGGTCGACAACAAGAGCCAGCCCCGTTCGTTCGACATGGTCATGAGGAGGTAGCCCCGCGCCCGGGCCTGCAGGTTCTCGCGGGTCAGTTTTTTTAGTCCCTCCGGCTGGAAATCGCGGAGTGACTCCGTCGCCGCCGTCACCACCGGCAGTATCGGCACCGTGTCCAGGCTGAACCCCCAGGTCTTCGCCATCGCCTCGGCGGAATTGTTCGACAAGTCGGAGGTGAACTGTCCCGGCAAACGCACGCAATGCACCCGCCCGCTTCCCAGCGCGTCCCCCGCCACCGCCGCCACCACCGCCGAGTCCAGCCCGCCCGAGAGGCCCAGGAGAACGTCGGTGAAACCGCTTTTCCTCACATAATCCCCCAACGCCAGCACCATGCCGCGCCAGCCCTCTTCGAAGGGATCGGGGAAAACCTCCCCGGCCAGCGGCGGATTGTCGGCCCCGAGATCGCAGTCCAGGACTTTTTCCTCCCATTGTGGAAGCTGTACGAAACAGCGTCCCGCGTGATCGAGACCGAAGGAACCGCCGTCAAACACCACTTCATCCTGCCCACCCACCAAATTCACGAAGAGGAACGGCAGCCCGTTCTCCGCCACCCGGTTCGCCGCGATATTCCTCACCCGGCGTTCAAGCACCGTCGGATGGAAGGGATCGGCGTGCAGGCAGATTAACAACTCCGCGCCGCGCTTCGCCAGTTCTTCGCTCCCCCCCTTTTCTTCGGCGTCCTCACCCACCAGGACCCCGACCTTCACCCCGTGAAGGTCAAACGGCTGGTGGCGGATGGGACCGGGCCGGAAGGTGCGGGATTGGTCCAGAACGCTCCCTTGCGGGAGGTTCTGTTTGTTGGCGAAGCCGAGGCATTCGCCCCCTTGCATGAATACGGCGGCATTCAACAGACCGTCCGGACTGGTATAGGGAGTGCCGACGATGAGGGCGGCGTGACGGTTCGCAGTGGCTCGGCGGATTTTGTCCAATGCCGCGGCGCAGGCTTCCTGAAGATCGGGAGTGGCGGCGAGGTCCTCCAGCGGGCAGCCGGTGAGAGCCAGCTCGGGGGTGACGAAGAGGTCCTGGCCGCGGCGGTCGGCTTCGTGGTACAGGGCAAGTATTTTTTCGCAGTTCGCCAGGATTTCGCCGACGGTGGGATTGATTTGCGCGATGGTGACCTTGAGCCTGGGGTGGCTCTTCCGGTCCACTGCGTGGTCTGACATGCGGTTGCCTTTCTATCTCTGAAGAGATTCCAAAAGAACGGTAAGGATCGGACTTTAGAGCTGCCCTTTTGCTAAAGCACCATGCAAACCGCCGGGTGGCGATGCATTGAAAAAAAAACTCTGGAAATTCCGGCAAAAACGCTTGTCGCCGGCGAAATGATCAGTAGATCACCCAGCCCAGCACCCCCGCCCCCAAGAGCAGGGGAATCGGATGCACCCGCAAAAACACGGTCAGAACAAACGCCGCCGCGAATATCGCCACTGATATCCCGTCCACGAAATTCGCCCGGTTCATCAACACCAAAGCCGCCGACAAGACCAAACCCACCACGGCCGGCCGCAAAAGCCGCATCGCCCCCGCCAAACGCGGATTGTTATGCAGGGACAAAAAGAACCGGCACGCCAAAAGCATCAGGACCAGTGGCGGCAGGCACACCGCCGCCGTCGCCACGGCCGAACCAAAAATGCCCTCGGTCGTAAACCCCACGTAGGTCGCCGTGTTAAGCGCCACCGGCCCCGGAGTCATTTGGGAAATCGCGATTATGTCCGCAAACTCGTTCGAGGTCATCCAGCGGTTGACGCCGACCACTTCGTGGCCAATCAGCGGCAGCATCGCGTAGCCTCCGCCGAAGCCGAACAGGCCGATGCGGAAAAAAGAGGTGAACAAGGGAATGAACTGACTAGGCATTTTTTCCCGCCATCGGAAACATCGCGCCGACCAGCGCCAGGGCCAAAACCACCCAGGCCGGAGACACCCCCCCCAGCCATACCGCCAAAGCCGCCGCCAGCGCCAAACCGCCCGTCCACCAATCCAGCCGGGCCTTACGCCCCAAACTCCACACCGATCCGGCAATCAGCGCCGCCACCGCCGGACGTATCCCCTTGAACACCGCCGCTACCGTGGCGTTGTCCTTGATGCCCACGAAAAAGGTGGCGATAACGACCATGCAGATGAAGGACGGCGCGACCGTCCCCAGAACCCCGACCAATGCGCCCGGAAATCCCCGCGTTTTGTAGCCGACAAAAACTCCGGTATTCACGGCGATGGGGCCGGGTAGCGATTGGGCGATGGCGAGAACGTTCAGGAATTCCTCGGATGCGAGCCATTTCTTGTGATCGACTACCTCCCGTTCAATCAGCGGCAGCATGGCGTAGCCGCCGCCGATGGTGAAGAGGCCGATACGGAAAAAGACCAGGAACAAGTCGAGGTAAAAACGCATATGGGAAAAGATCCTTCGCGCTGGGGCGTGGTTTTGACAAACCCTTACGGTCACTTTTTCGACCCGGCCTTGATCTCCGCCGCCGCACGTTTGAATTCTGCCAGACTCTCGCACGTTGCGGCCAGAACCGCCAGACGCTGCAGATCCTCCAGATCCGTCACCTGTTTCAACATCTTTTCCAAAGAGGCCGGAACTTTGTCAAAACGCGAGGAAAGGATCTTTATCGCCACGATTTCCATGCCTTCAACCCGGCCTTTTTCCATGCCTTCCGCCCGGCCTTTTTCCACTAATTGGTCACGCAAGGTCTTTGCCATTTCCATGCCTTCCGCCCGGCCTTTTTCCACTAATTGGTCACGCAAGGTCTTTGTCATTTCCATGCCTTCCGCCCGGCCTTGATCCAATAGTTGTTCCAATAATGACTTTGCCATTTTGTTTCCTTCCTTCATGCCAAAAGCCTGCTCGTATGCCGAACTCACCACGCGGTAGCTGGACCGGGTATGACACCGGGTGATGGCATAATGGGTCATGGCGTCCATGCGATCCCTGAGCAGCGGATTTTTCTCCGATGTCGCCAGATTCTCCATTATCATGGGAAAACGCTGCTCGAAGTCGCCGTGGGCACTGGCACCCAGCGCCGCCAGAAGGGCCCGGAGGACCGGAGATCCTTTCAATCGATCCGGATCCATCCTGGCCACGTCGACCAGGAGCAGTGGATAGTCCAGGATAAACGGGTTGAGTCCCTTCGGCACACCAATTAATTCCCTCATGGTAAGCGGTCCCTTCCAAGGCATTTTACCGTGATAAAGGACGATTGCCAAGGGATAGGGGAGGAGCGCCCCTTTTTTTAGCTGGGCGAGCAGATTGGTGTAGGCGTCGAAAAGGTAGCCGAGGATACGTAGGGGGATGTGACGCTGCGGCGTGGATTGGTGTTCAAGAAACACGAAAGCTTCCAGGGGGAGCCGACCGCCGAGAAACTCGCATCGATAACGAAGGTCGCCGAGGCGTTCGGTAAGCTTGCCGCTGACGGCGTCGGCGGGTTCGCGGCGAAGCTTACGCAAATTCAACCGGGATATCAGGAGGGGGTCTCCGTAATTCACGAGAAAATCCCCGAACAGGATCGGTTCGCCAAGATAAAGTTTGGCCAGGTAATCATGGGTATGGGGGGAGGCGCCTTGCGGTTGGTCGTTAACCATGCAATCCTTCATCCTCTCGCTGCGGGTGAAAAACCGCAAGCGCGGCTGGTTCAAGCCGCTTCATTTATGGGTCATGGAAAACGTCCCGTCCCATCCCGGCGGCGGCGGCAGGGCCTTGTAAATCGCCAGCCGGTCCAGGTACATCTTGTAAATCGGCGCCGGACGGATAAACACCAGCTCCTTGAGGAGCGACTCCGCCGTGGCGAATTCCCGCTCCTGGTACAATTCGAAAACCCGCCCGAAAGCCGCCAATTCCTCCATCCGCTCCTCCGACGCCGGTCCCGTTCCCAGTAATTCGTAAATCAGGACCGCCGTTTCCTTGCCGCTCACCCTGACCTTGTCCGTCACCCGGGTGATGAATTCGTTGCCCAGTTCCTTGCGGGTGTTTTCGGTGATGAGGATGCTGGAGGAATAAGTCTTGTTGAGGCTCTCCAGCCGGCTGGCGATGTTGACGTTGTCGCCCATGACGGTGTAGTTCTTGCGCTGCTCAGAACCCATGTAGCCGGAGAACATCGCCCCGGTGTTTATGCCGCAGCCGATGCTTACCCGCGGGAGGCCCCGCGCCGTCCAGTCCGGCTGCAGTTCCTCCAGTTTGCTCAGCATGTCCAGGGAGGCGCGCGCGGCGTCCCGGGCATGGTGCGGATTGTCGGCCGGGGCGTTCCAGAACGCCATCAGGCCGTCACCGATGAATTTGTCGACCGTACCCATGTTGGTCATGACAATGTCGGACATGGGGGTGAAATATTCATTCAGGAAACGCGCCAAGTCCTGGGAGGACATCTTTTCGGCGATGCTGGTGAAGCCGCGAATGTCCGTGAACATCACCGTCACGTGCCGGTGCTCGCCCTGGAGGGACGACAGCCGATCCGGATGCGATTCGAGATAGCCGAGAATCGAAGGGCTGACGTTGAGCTGGAAGGCTTTCCGGATAAAGCGCCGCTCCCGCCCCACCACAAAATAATTGGAGACCAGCAGCACCCCCAGAACCGCCAGGGTCGACATAATCGGCAGGGTCACCCCCACGTCCAGCCCCCGCTTGAAGAAAAAGAAATAGTTGCCCAGGAGCAATAGCAAAATCGACAGCGCCGCCACCAGCATCCCGCCCAATATCTCGCCGAAGAGTATGGCTATCGTCACCCCGAGCCCGCATGCCAAAATCGCCACCTGCTGCCAGGCGAAATCGTGGCGGTAACCGGAGTCCATGAAGTCGCCTTTCAGCATCGCCGACAACATCGAGGCGTGGAGTTCCGGGATGGACGCCTCGTTGTCGGGGAGACCGGTGGAGACGATGTAGCCGTTCCCCGAAACGGTGCTGCCGATCAACACCACCTTGTCGGTGAATATGCCGTCGTGCTTTCCCTCCAGCACTTCCCACGCCGGCAGGACCGTGTAGTCGTCCTTGTGGCTGCGGAAACCGACTTCCATTTCCGCCAGTTCGTTCAGGGGAATGGTGAGAACGTTCACTTCGTCGTGGAGAATCGACACCGACTCCACGACATAGCGGTTGCCGTCGGAGGCGCCGTCGCGATATTCGGGTATGTACACCCGGTCGCCACGCAGATTGATGCGGTAGCCGTTGCCGCCCATGCTGACCCGAACCACTTCCAGGGCGAAGGAGGGGATCACTTGCCGGGGCCGGCCCGAAAGAACGGAAAAGGCGGTGTCGTTGACATGGGCGAAGAGGGGAATGCTCCTTACCTCGCCGGTGAGGCTGGGGAAGACGTTCATGAAGCCTTCGCCGTTCGGCTGGGGGTGGGTGTCCCTGAGGGTGCTGACGTCGGTGATGACGTAGCGCGAGCATTTCAACAGCACGTCTTCGACCCGCGCCGGTTTGCCGCCGGGGAGAAAGGCTTGGGGGAAATGGTTGCTCTTCACCGACTGGGGTTTGGTCCTGGGTTCGGCGCTGTCTTGCAGAATCATCCCCAGAACGGTGGGATAGTCGGTGACCCGCTGGGCGAGAAAATGGTCGCTGTCCCGGCGGTACTGGCTGGGACTGCCGGTGGCATGGGGCTCGACGCCGGCGAGTTCGTAGCCGGTGGCGGCGGGGAGGGTGCGGCGGCTGGGCTCGGGGAAGAGGAGGTCGAGGCCAATCACTTTCGCGTCGGAGCTTTTGTCCATCAGCCGGGCGATGTCGGTGCGGAACCAGGGCCAGGAACCGTGCTTGATGATGCTTTCCTCGTCGATGGCGACGAGGATGATTTTGTTCTTGGTGGAGGGGAAATGCCCGTCGCCGCGGACGGCGAACATGATGTCCTGGGCGACATTGTCGAGCCGGTTCACCAGGCTGGCGGCGATATGCATGCCGGCGCGGGCGGGATGGCGGGAGATGGCTTCCTCGGGCGTCTGGTAGCGGTGCAGGAGGCGGTTGCCGACGACCTGCGCCGGAAGGCGGCGGTCGTAAATCAGGAAATTGAACAAGGCCGCCAGCAGGGTGATGACCACACCCAGGGTGAGAGAGGGAAGCACTTTGCGAAAGTTGAAAATTTGGGGATTCAACGTGTTCTTCCGCAACAAAAAACCGCCTGACCATAACGTGAATTACCGGGGGCAATAAAAAGGGGGCAGCGAAATACTGCCCCCTCGTTTTCATGCGGCTATGAATTATATTACTTTTCTCTTACTTTGTCGAGGAACTTGATGTCGCGGATTGCGACTTGGCGGCCAGCCTCTGCGAGCTGCGTTTGTCCAGCTGGGCCTTTTCACGCTTCCGCTTCCAGTGGGCGAACTCGACCAGGATCGGGCTGGCGATGAAGATGGACGAGAAGGTGCCGACGATAATCCCTATTAGCAAAGTGAACGAGAAGCCGCGCATGACATCACCGCCCCAGATGAGGAGGGCGATGACGACCATGAGGGTGGTCAGGCTGGTGATCATCGTGCGGGACAGCGTTTCGTTGATGGCCAGGTTGATGGTTTCGTCGGTGGGGTGTTCGGAGTCGCCGATGTGTTCGCGGATACGGTCCAGAACCACGATGGTGTCGTTGAGGGAGTAGCCCATGACGGTGAGTATCGCCGCCATGACGGTCAGGTCGATTTGCCCGTTCAGGATGCCGAAGTGGTCGACGACCGCCAGGGCGCCCAGGACGAACAGGGTGTCGTGCACCCGCGAAAGCAGGGTGCCGAGGCCGCAGCCGACGCGGAACTGGAAGCGCAGCCACATGGCGAGGAAGATGCCGATCATGGAGAAGATAATCGCCATGGCGGCGTTCGCCTCCAACGATTTCGCGACCGTGCGGCCGACCGAGGTGAAGCGGGGGAAGGGGTCGGTGAAATCGATGTTCTTGCCGCGGCGGAGTTCCTGCAGGGCGGAGCGGATGACCCCGGACATGGCCATGTCGTCGCGGGTCACGCCGGCCGGGTCGACGGCAGGGACGGACATGACGATGTTGAATTCCTTCTGGGGAACGTCGGCCTGGGCGAGGTTTTCGGTGATGTGTCCGTCGACGACCACCGGCTTCGCGTCGGCGGGGCCGACGAAGACGGGCATGATGTCGGGTTGATCCACGAACAGCTTGGAGAGTTGGGCCGGGGTTTTCGGTTCCTGCAGGGAAAGTTTGACGTTGAAGGCTTTGGCGTTCTGGAGGACGACGTCAGGGTTGCGGCCCAGGACCGAGAAGCCTTCGGGGACGAGTTTGAAGGCGGTCTTGAGGGAGTCGCGGAAATTGTCGGCGGTGAATTTGGGGATGCCGGCGCGTTTCGCCTCCTCGAGGGCGTCGGCGTCGAGTTCGACCAGCTTGGTGCGGACCACGAACTCGGAGTAACGGCCCTGGGAGTCGGGAGCGCCGTAGGACTGCAAAGTGTCCCGGGCGTCGGGGAAGTCCTTGAGGCCCTGGTCGGCGGCCTGGCGGGCGTCGGACATGGTCAGGGGCGTACCGGGGACGACGTTGGCGAGAACGCCGCCGGTGAAGTCCTGGCCGAGGTTCCGTTCGCCGCGGTACAGGAAGAGGATGAACATGAGGGCGATGACGGCGAAGGAGACCAGGAGGACCGGACGGCGGATGCCGACGAAGTCGAACTTGCTGCCGTGGAAGAAGCGCTGCATTTTCAGTTCGCTGATGTATTTGTATTCGATCAGGAAGTCGATGATCCAGCGGGTGATGACGATGGAGCAGAACATGCTGGCGATGAGGCCGAAGATGAGGGTGAGGGCGAAGCCTTTGACCTGTTCCGTGCCAAAGTGGTGCAGGATCAGGGCGGTCAGGATGGTGGTGAGGTTCGAGTCGACGATGGTGGTGAAGGCACGTTCGTAACCGATGGCGACGGCCCGCTGCAGGGGGTTCCCCCTTTCCCTTTCCTCGCGGATGCGTTCGAAGATGAGGACGTTCGCGTCCACGGCCATGCCGATCGTGAGGACCAGGCCGGCGAAGCCGGAGAGGGTCATGGTGGCGCCGAAGGCTGAGAGGACGGCCAGGATGATGAGGATGTTCAGGAGGAGGACTATGTCGGTGACGGCGCCGGCGACGCGGTAGTACCAGAGGGCAAAAAGGAGGACGGCGGCGGCGCCGATGAGCATGGCCTTGATGCCGGAGCGGATGGAGTCCTCCCCGAGGGTGGCGCCGACGGTGTTGTCGTATTCCTTTTCTATTTTGACTTTGAGGGAGCCGGACTTCAGGACCACGTCGAGTTGCTGCGCCGCGTGCTGGTCGAAGTTTCCGGAGATTTCGGCGTTGCCGCCGGCGATGCGGGACTGGATGACCGGGGCGGACTGGAGCTGACCGTCGAGGACGATGCCCATGCGTTTACCGATGTTCCTTGCGGTGACGCGTTCGAATTCGGCGGCGCCGGCGGAGTCGAAGCCGAGGGAGATGCGCCAGGCGGCGCGGGCCGGGTCGGGTTCGGCCCGGGCGGAGGCGATGGAGTCGCCGCGCATTTCCACGCGTTTGGCGACCAGCTGGAAATCCCTGGGGGTGACGACGCCTTCGGCGTTGCGGTCGTCCGGTTCCTTCAGCCAGTCGAAGTGCATGCGTCCGTCGGTGGTGCAGGTGCCGTCTTCGCCGACCAGGTCGGCGGGGACGGATTCGAGGGTGTCTTCGTGGATGTTGTATTTTTCGCCGGTGAGGCCCATTTGCCGGAGGCGGGTGACCAGGCGGCCCCAGTTCTCGTCGTTTTCCGAGACGACCATGCGGAATTCGAGGTTGCCCTGTTTCTGGATGACTTCCAGGGCGTCCTGGGCCTGCGACTGATCCATGCCGGGGAGCTGGACGAGGATTTTGTCGTCGCCTTCGCGGGTGACCGGGATTTCGGCGAGGCCGGAGTTGTTCAGGCGGCGGCGGACGACGTCGACGGCGTTCGAGAGATCGTGGTCGATTTGCGCGCGTTCGGAGTCGAGTTTGGTCTGGAGGTCCTTGCGCTGTTTTTCGAATTCCTGGTGGGCGGCGGTGTTTCCGGCCGCCGCTTCCTGGTCGGACAGCGTTTTCAGCCGGTCCATTTCGGCCTGGATGCGGTGGACGCGGGCGGGGTCGAGGCGGAGGGCGAGGCGGATTTCGGTGCCGCCCCGGAGGTCCAGGCCCAGGTTGAAGGGCAGTCTTTCCGGCCAGCGGCGGGGGTCGGCCTTGACGTCCGAGTAGAGCTTTTCGGCGTTGACGAGGTTACGTTTCATGCCGGCGAGATTGGGATCGTAGGGCATGTATTTTTCGGTGGTGTCGATTTGTTTTTGCAGGGTGAGGATGCGTTTCTGCAAGGGGGTGTTCATCAATTGCAGGATACAGAGGACGGCGATGGCGGCGGCGACCAGCAGTTTCGACAGGGTCACCTTGTTTTTCATCATGAGGATGGCGCAGCCGATGATCATCAAGGCCACGACGACGATTTGCGCGTAAAAGTAGTTGAACATGCCTTAGAACCCCCGAGTAGCGACCAAATGGAAATTGTTAATGGAAAAATTCGTAAAAATACGCTTCAGCTTTTTTTGCCGTCCGCGTCCGGCGTATCCGCTTCCTCGCCCGGACGCGGCATGATGCGGAAAATCGCCGCCCGGTCGAAAGTCATGGTGTAATCGGATTTGTTGTCCGGCTTCAGGGTCACCGTGCTGTCGGTGAAGGCGACCACGGTTCCGTGCATGCGGCCGATGGTGACGAGCTGATCGCCTTTTTGCAGGGTGTTGCGGCGTTCAGCCTCCTTTTTTTCCGCCGCTTTTTGCTGGCGGCGTTTTTTGCTGCCGAAGAGCAGGTAAATCCACAGCGCCGCGACCGCCCAGAGTATCCAGTTGTCCCAAATGCTTGGCGCTTTCGCTTCGGCGGCCTGACCTTCGAGCACCGGGGTCTGGGATTCGGAGGAATGGGTGTCTTGGCCGGTTGTGGTGGTTTGGCCCTGGGAGATGGTCGGTACGGCCGGGGCGGCGGTTTCCGGAGTGGTAGTCGTTTCAGCCATTGTTGAGTATCCCCTCACTGCCTTAAGCAATTGAAAGAAGTGAACAATATAAAAGCAAATCAATAATATGAGAGAAGCGCGCCATCCGGGGAGGGCGCGCGGTAAAGTCCGCAATAATACACCCTCACCCGCCTCTACGCAAGGAGAAACGGAATATTTGCATCGCCGCCCGGGGATGTCGGCTGTTTATTGTATAATTTCAATACGCAGTCAGTAAAACGGTTCAGGCGGCCGTTGCGTCCGACATTGACAGGTCTGGTGTCTTGGTTATAGTTTTGCCTGCATTGGCGTGTAACCTAAACCTAGGGGAGGCGAGTGGCATGGAAAATCGATCCGTGTGGGGCGTCGCTTTGGGCGGCGGCGGCAGCCGGGCTTTTGTGCATCTGGGCGTTTTGGCCCGCCTGGAAGAGGAGGGGGTTCGCCCCGGTTTTGTCAGCGGTTCCAGCATGGGGGCGGTTCTGGGCGCCCTCTATGCGAAAGACCCCTCGGCCAGCCGGGCCATTCCCAAAATCCTCGACTATTTCCGGAAGTCCTCCCTTTTTGGCAGACTCGTCAAGCAGGACAAAGGCGACAATCTCCATAAGCGTCCCGGCTATTTCGGGAGTATGGCCCGGAAAATGGCCACCGCATCGGTCGCGAACATTATTTCCTTCCGCCGGGGTTTACGCTCCTTCAATCCGGTGAACGCGGCTATCGACCAGCATTTCGGCAAACCCGGCCTCCGCTTCGAGGACCTGGCGATTCCCTTCGCCGCAAACGCCCTGAACTTGTCCGAAGGCAAAATGGTGGAGTGTAAACGCGGGCCGCTGGCGCCAGCCCTGAAGGCCGGCGTGGCGGTGGGCCTGGTATTCGCCCCCCACGAATGGGACGGCGGACAATACGCCGACGCGGCGCCCCTGTGCCCGGTGCCGGTGGGAATGTGCCGGCGGCTGGGCGCGGCGAAGGTTTTGGCGGTGGACATTTGCGCCCCCTTGGACCGGCCGCTGGATTGCCATACCGGTTTCGATGTGGTACGGCGAATCATGTCCATGCAGTCGGAGAGCCTGAACGAACAGGAAATCGCCGGCGCCGACCAGGTCCTGAAAATCGACGCCTCCGACGTGTTCTGGGCCGACTTCAGCAAGATCGACATGCTTTTCGAAAGGGGAAGGGAAGTGTGCGGCGAGGTGATCCGGAAAATTAAATAAGCATTTTCCAGGATTCGGCAATTTTTAAATTTGCCTGTTTATCGTTTATAAGCGACAATATATTATGTATGAGATTCGCCATTACCTTGATAAGAACGGCCAGGATCATTTTGCTAAATGGCGAGCGGATTTGCGGGATATCAAGGCGCGAATTGCCATAGGCCAGCGTATCATGCGCATGGAACTCGGCAATTTTGGCGATCATAAACCACTCTGGGAAGGCGTCTGGGAGTTGCGTATTGACGTCGGGCCGGGATACAGGGTTTATTACGCCATGACCGGCAAAACGGTGGTACTCCTCTTATGTGGCGGAGACAAGCGGAAGCAAGGTGCTGATGTGGATAGAGCCTGTGAATTCTGGCGTGATTGGCAATGTCGAGGTGAATCAAGGAGAATCGGTTATGAGAGATAGATCGCATGACGAGGCAATGGCGGAGGAATTCCGTGCGGATCCGGCGTATGTCTTGGCTTTGCTCGACGACATACTAGAAGATGGCGCGCAGGCTGAAATGATGATTGTGCTTAGACAGCTGGCATTGGTGCATGGCGGCGTCTACGAGGTGGCGAAAGAGGCCAATTTGAATCCCACCCAGCTTTACCGGACCTTGTCGCCCGGGGGCAATCCGTCGCTGAGCAGTTTAATGGCCATCTTGAAGGCGATGGGGCTGCGGCTAGCGGTGACGCCGATCGCGACGCCGGCCGTCGTGACCGATTGATTTGCCGATGGCCTGTCTTCAACAAAGGAACGTTATGCCTTACATCGGTCGCGGCGGCGAGAAAATGGCCTGGGCGCTGGAGTGGTCGGGGCTCAAGCCCGAAGGCTGGGTCTGCTGCGACCTCGGCTCGAACGTCGGCGGTTTCGTCGACGCCCTCCTGCAGGCCGGAGCCGCGAAAGTTTATTCCGTCGACACCAGTTACGGCACCCTGGACTGGAAGCTCAGGAACGACCCGCGCGTGGTCGTGCGGGAACGCAGCAACGCGCTTTTTGTGGAAATCCCCGAGCCGGTCCGCCTGGTGACCTCGGACGTGGGCTGGACCCGGCAGGAGAAGGTCCTCCCCAAAGCCTTGTCCCTGGTCGAACCGGGCGGCTTTGTCCTGAGCCTGGTGAAGCCGCAGTACGAATCCCGCCCCGATGAAATTGAAAAGGGCAAGGGGAAGGTCAAGGCGGGCGCCCTGGAGCGGATTACCCATGACGTCCGCGCCGCTGCCGAACGTTTCGGTTATCCTGTTCGAGGTCCGGAACAAACCCCCTTTCTCGGCGGCAAAGGCGGCAATCCCGAATACTTCATCATTATCGGACCGGTGGGAAAGGCCTGAGCGGCGTTTGGTCCCGGGCGGTTTTCCCTTTCGACGAAATTTTAAATAACTAAAAAATTTTTCTAAAGTCCCGGCGAATCGGGCCGCTAATATCTGTGTTGAAAGAAAACAAGAAGCAAAAAAACCGCAAAAACCCTGAAAAAAAACGATTGCTTTCGAGAGGAGGGAGACAGACCCCCGAGTTGGACGACCGACCCGAACATTCCGCCCCCAGCGGAAACCGGCAGACCGCGCCGGGCATGGAAGCGAAGCGGAGAGTATGGCGAAACGGATTTCGCTTTCATGGATGGACATTCAAGGAAGAATCAAGCCTTGGCTGACAGGTCGGTGTTCGTTCTCCCTCCCATTTTATATTCGCGAAAACCTCCGGACGTGTCCGGAGGTTTTCGGCCATTATTCGCATTTATAGCAACAAATCCGCGTCACGGCTGCCGTTCGCCGTCCTTGATGAAGAGTTCCACCGACACCGCGTCACGCAAACGCACCCGGCTCTCGGTCGACTCCAGCCGAATCGCCTCCGCCACCGCATTGAAGGCCGGCACATATTGGCCGGAACGGTACAAACCCTCCGCCAGCAGTTCCAGGGCCGCGGCGTTGTTGCGCTGGCTCAAATTCACCGCCGCCTCCGCCGCCGCCACCGCCTTCACCGGGTCCTGCAAGGAATCGGGCAGTTCCTCAAGGTACAGGCGGGCAATCCCCAGGCGTAAATCCAGGGATTGGGGAATCGCCGACGTCGCCCGCTCCAGCGCGTTTTCCGCCATGGCGCTCGCGCCGTATTCGAAATGTATCCGCGCCTCGTCGAGGTAGGGCCTGAACCAGTCGGGGGACAAACGCTCCGCCCAATGCATGAATTCGACGCCTTTTTCAAAATGGCCCAAATTCGCGTGCCGTCGCCCGAGACGCCGGAACTGGTTCGCGCACTCGCGGCTGGACGGCGCAATCGTCGCCGCCGCCCGAAGGAGGGTCGCGGCGGTGTCCAGGTCGTCGCCGGTTTGAATCAGCGGCTCGGCCTTTTCAAGAAGAAACGCCACCTGGCCGCCGCCGCCAAGCTCGGGACCGAACCGCTCGTACAAACGGGTCATCGCCCCGTCCTCGAACATGATGTTGAATTTCCGCGCCGCTTCCGTCAACATCCCCCGCCGGAGGTAGACGAACAGGGACTCGAGCCGGGCCAAATCCCCGTACTCCCCCGCCGCCTCGCCCCCCGCGGAATACGCCACCGCCGTCGCCCGGTCCAGGCGTTCCAGCGCCTGCCCGCTGTCCAGCTGGTTCGACGCCAGGACCAAACCGACCAGGTAGTCGATTTCCCCCGGCCGCGCCCGCCCGGCCACGCCGCTGTGTTCGTTCAATTCCTGACAGGCTTTTTCGATGCCCGCCGGCGTCCTTTCGCTCTTTTTCAAGGTCAGCCACAACGAACGCGCATAGCCCCGGAGCGCCCGCAATCGCGTTTGCGGATCCGTCGCCTCAGCCAGGACGCTCAGGTAAAGACGGTACGCCAGTTCGGAGCGCCCCCGCGCCGCCATGCCGTTCGCCTGTTCGATGAGGCTGGCGGCGGAGTTCCGGCTCATCCCCCGCAAATCCACCGCCAAATCCAGGAATTCCAGCCCGCCATCCTTGACGTCCAGGGTCATCCGCCCCGGATCCTTGTTGAACACCGGCGGCGGATCGTCCGACTCCAGCACGATGGCCCCGTCCAGATAGGCCCGGATGCGATCGTCGGAACGCTCCAGAACCAGTTCGTAAGTCGACCGCGGCTTCAATTGGAAAGCCGGGTTCTCCCCCACTATCGCCCCCGACCGGTAGAACGAGGCGCCGGGATGCCCGGGCGTGCCCATGCGCAAAGTGGTCGTGCCGATATGCGGCAGATAATCCTTGTCGACATCGAGGGACAGCACCAGCTCGCCGACTTTGTTGCCTTCGCCGTCCGCCGGGGTCATGAAACGTATGGCAATCCTGACCTCGCGGGGGAAGGAAAACGGCAAACCCAAATCCGTCTCGCCTTCGTAAGGGGTCTCGGGGCCGGCACCCCGGCTCTCGGGGTCGAAAAGAAGCAGGCGCGGCGGATCCGCCAGCAATTTCACCCGCGGCCGGGCCTGGAGGTTCCGGGTGTTCACCGGGTTCAGCCAGGGGATCCCCTGCTTGCGCGACGCCTCGATGTCCGATTCCCACGGGAAATAATAGTCGAATTTGAAATTGTACTCCGTGCGCCAGTCCCGCCGGACCTGACGGTCCGCCTCGGCCTTTTCCTGGGCAATACGCTCCGAACGCTCGCGCTCCTCGGAAAGCTGGATTTCCGTGTCCTCCTTTTCCTTCGCCAAAACCCGGAAGTGGGTTATCCCAATCCACACCGCCAGGGACAAGCCCAAAACCATCGCTCCCAGCAGGTTCATGAGGGGCCGCCGGGTGATGAAGCGTTTGCAGCGGTAGCCCAAAGTCACCGGCCGGGCGGCGATTACTTCCCCCTTGAGGAAGCTCTGGCAGTCGTCGGCGAAGGCTTTCGCCGAACCGTAGCGGCGGCGCTGTTCCTTTTCCAGGCCTTTGAGGATAATCGTCTCGACGTCGCGGTGGACTTTCGGATTGATGGCGCGGGGGGGTGTCGGGTCGTGGTTGATGACCCGGCGCATCAGCTCGAACTGGGTGAAGCCGGTGAAGGGGGGGCGGCCGGTGACCATTTCGTAGAGGACCGCGCCCATCGAGTAAACGTCGGAACGTTCGGAAATCTGGTCGATTTTGCCGGCGGCCTGTTCCGGCGGGGCGTAGGGAATCGTTCCCATGATGGCGCCGGCCATGGTCATGCGGTCGTTTTGGTTCGAGCTTTGCTCGACGGCGAGGCCGAAGTCGGTGATCATCGGCCGGCCGTCGGGGGCGAGGATGATGTTGGCCGGCTTCAAATCCCGGTGGATGATGCCGCGGCCGTGGGCGTAGGAGATGGCGCGGGAGACGGTGGCGATGATGTTCACCGCCTCGCGGACGTTCAGGGGGCCTTTTTCCAGCAATTGGTCGAGGGGTTTGCCGTCGATGTAGTCCATCGTGAAATAGGGTTGGCCCTGGTGGATGGAAAATTCGTGGATGGGAACGATGTTGGGGTGACTGAGGCCGGCGGCGGCTTTGGCTTCGCGCAGCAGCCGCTGGCGCTCCTCATCCGAGGCGTTGTCGCCGGAGCGGAGCACCTTCAGGGCCACGACCCGGCGGAGGACCCGCTGGCGGGCGAGGTAGACGACGCCCATGCCGCCCCGGGCGATCTCGTCGACGATGTCGTAGGAACCGAAGCGGCGCGAGGCGTTGGGGGGGAGGTCGCCGGAGTCTTCGTCGAGGAGGCTCTTGATTTTATCCTTGTTCTTGCCTTTTCCCTTGTCCTTGGCCTGGGCCGGGGGTGACACGGCGACGGTGTCCTCGGCGGCGAGGTCGGGGTGGAAGCGGCGTCCGCAGGCGGAGCAATAGACGTACCCGTCCACCACGCCGGGGTGGAATTTGTGCCCGCATAGTGCGCATTGAACCAAATCCCCGTCGTCGTTCACGTTTTTTTTCGCTGGTCCTTTTGTTCCTTCTCCGGCCCCCTATTCCTGCGGCCCCATTTCCGAGGGGAGCAGAGGTTTGGTGAGCTGTTCCTTGTCGAACTCGGTGCCGTCGTGCCACCTCACGTCGGAGCGATCGTAGATTTCGCCAATCCACTGGCGAAGGCTTTTGTTCCGGGTCCTTTCCTTGAGGATGTACTCGATGATGCGGCTGGCTTCCTGCCAGGTCATTTCCTTGCCGCCCTGGACATCCTCGCAGTAGAGGAGGTGCACGCCGTCGTCGGAAACAGCCAGGCGCGTTTCCCCGGGTTTGTTGAGTTTGCGGATTTCCTCGGCCATGACCGGCGGGAAAATCGGCGAGCCGTCGGGGTTCTGGTTTTGGAACGCCTTCGGGATCCACTTTTCCGCGCTCTCGCCGGTGAGAAGGCCGCCGAATTTGGCGAAAATGTCTTCGCTCTTCTCCTTGGCCAGTTTGGCGAAGGCCTCGGTGCGTTTGGTTACGGGCTGGACGGCTTCGATTTGCGCCAGCATTTCCTCGCCCTGGGATTTGAAGAAGGCTTGCGGGCGTTTGCCGTCCAGGGCCAGGAAAATGGTGCGGACGACGATGAAGGAATTCGGTTTGAATTCCTCCCGGTTTTTCAGGTAGAAATCCTTGATTTCCTTCGGGGAGGGATCCCTGAGGGGCGTCCCCGACGCCATCATGATGTCTTCGAAAAGATCGTCCGCCGTGAGCAGCCGGCGGATGACGGGAGTGACCTCCTCCGGTTTCAGGCCCTGCCGTTGCACGAGATATTTCAGGTTGCCGCGAAATTTCAGGCCGAGTTTACGGGCTTCCGATTGAATCAGCAGGCTCCGGACCAGATCCCGGACCGCCGCGTCCTGAATTTTCTCCAATATTTCCTCGTCCCGCGGCATGACCTCGTTGTATTCCCGCTTCACCAGGTAATGCACGGCCTCGATTACTTGTTCCTGGGTGATGGTCTGGCCGTTTACCTTGACGAAAATGGCGTGGGCGAGCTGGGTGTTTTGGCCGGCCCAAGCCGCCGGGATGGCGCTTAAGCCAAGCGCCAGCGCCGCCCACACGGCGACGACCGGAAAAATCGGTTTGATGCTTCTCCTGGACATTCGCGATTCCTCGAGGGTAACGAAAAAGAATATGTAAAACTGTCTCCCGCCCAAAGAAATCATCCGCTGGACGAGGCGAATTCCGAAGGAAATTGACAAAACAAGTTTATTAACCGGGTGGTGGATATGCAAGGGTATTCGGTAAATGAATGCCGGGACCAGTATTATTTAGGGTCGGGTTTTTTGGGTAAACGGTTGAAAAGGAACTCGCGCATTTCCGGCAGCGGTATCACCACTCCCAAAATGTAGAAGGTCGCGCCGGCGAGGAGGCCGGAAGCGCCGACCCGGACCAGCAGGTGCAGGAAGCGGGGGTCGTAGGGAATGCTGTTACGGTACATCCAGGCCAGTACGCCCAGGGCGGCGGCGGCGAAAAGCATGCGGCCGGCGGTTCCCAAAAGTTTGTCGAATTCCCGGGAGCGCACTTCAGCCGGGGTGGCCGCCTTGAGCCGCCGCCGGAGGGCCAGGGCGAGAATGCTGGTGTCGACGATGGCGGTCAGGCAGGTGGCGAGGGCGAGGCCGGCTTCCCCGAGTTTGATGCCGCCGGGGAAGGAGGCGTCGGTCAGGTTCCAGTAGTGGTAGTAACTTTTGGAGAAGAGGCGGTAGAGGTCGGGGCAGTGGATGAGGGTCAGGTTGAGAATCAGGTTGAGGATGACCATGGCGGCGGCGACTTTCACCGGAAAGGAATAATCCCCTTTGGCGTAAAAGGCGCGGACCAGAATTTGCCGCAGCGAATAAAAAGCCAGGCCGGCGGCGTAGAGGATGAGGCAGAGGGAAGTGCGGTAGACGGCGGCGTTGTTGAAGTCGAGGTCCGGCCGCTGGCAGGTGAGGCGGATGATGGGGTCGGCCAGGGCCATCAAAACCGCGGCCGAGGGAAGAATCAGGAACAGGGACATGCGGACGGCCCGAATCAGCCGCTGGTGGAAGAGGGCGCTGTCGCCATGGTCGGCAGAGGCGGCGAGGGAGGGGAAGGCGACGGTGGCGATGGCGACCCCGAATACGCCCAGGGGAAGCTGCACGAAGCGGAAGGCGATTTCCAGGTAGGTTACGGCGCCGGGGGATTTGAGGGAGAGGCCGCCGGCGATGAGGCTGTCGACGAAGGCGTTGATTTGCACCAGCCCGAGACCTACCGCGACTGGCAAAAAGGCCTTGAGCGCCTCCTTTATCCCGGGGTGATTGAAGGACAGGGCCGGCCGGACCATGACCCCGTTCGCGGCCAGGGCGGGAAGGAGGACGATTACCTCGAGGAGGCCGGCGGCGAGGACAAAAATGGCGATGGCGTAGGTGGAGGGTTCGGCGACGAGATTCCGGAGGTCGCCGTGGCACTGGACCCAGTAGACGTAGGCGAAGCCGGCCAGGAAGCCGAGGTTTAGGATAATGGACATGGCGGCGGGCAGGGCGAAGCGGCGGAGGGCGTTAAGCATGCCTCCCAGGAGCGCCGCCAGGCAAATCAGCGGCATGAAGGGGAAGAAGAGGGCGGTGAGGCGGAAGGCGAGGGAGATTTCCCGATTGCCGGAGAAGTGGTCGATGGCGAGGCAAACCGCGATGCCGACTACGGTAATCAGTCCTCCAATCAGCGCCAGCAGGGTGAAGGCCTGACTCCCGAGCATCCCGGCCGAGCGTTTGCCGTCGTTCTTGTCGGCCCTGACGAAAGTGGGGATGAAGGCGGCGGAAAGGGCGCCTTCCCCGAGCAGGTTCCGGAACAGGTTCGGTATCCGGAAGGCGAAAATCAGGGCGTCCGAAGCCCAGCGCAGATTGCTGAAGAGCTGGACCAGGATAATCAGGCGCAGGAAGCCGAGGAGCCGGCTTAGCATGGTCAAGGAACTGACCGCCCAGGTGGAACGGACTTCGCGGCGGGGGTCTTCGGCGAGGGCGGATTCGGCAGATTTCTCGGCAATGTCGGTCAAAGGCGTGATCCTAAATAAGGGAAAAAGTTAAACTGGAAAAGCTTCTGGCAAAAACTATGTCCTCGGTATCGGCTGTCAGCCTCCTTGCCTCATAAGGCAATAAATTTGGCCAATATCCTATCCAAATCACCAGTTGAGTATCAAGGAGTAGTTTCATCCGTTGTACCCGATCATATCGATGATTTCATTACGGGGTGCATATCAACTCAGTTACGGGCACCTCTAAAAATTGCTATTTTGCCCGCAGACGAGGAAGGGCGAGAACGAAGCCTTGACGAAGTATCCGGGCAAAAGAGCATTTTTAGAGCTGCCCTTACGTCAATCCGCATCCCTGTTACCCTGGACACCACCCCACACGTCATTCCGGCGCCATAAACATTGAACCGGGGGGAAGCGCAACTCGCCGGAATCCAGGCCGATAAACCATCGCTCCGTCGCGCGGTGGTTTCACTACACATCCTCTCAGTGACGGAACTTACCCATCCGTAAGACAAGGAGCAAACGCCACGGTAGCGATTGTCTATCGGCCTGGATTCCGGCGAGTTCTGCCCCACCCCGGTTCAATGCTTATGGCGCCGGAATGACGTGTGGGGAGGTTTCAGGCGTAACAGGATGCGGATTGACGTATACTGGTCACGAAGCGAAATGGTATATTTCAGGAATTTCGTCACTTTTCGCCAGACCCCTTGCTGCCGAACAACCGCCGTTTGATCCACCACCAATTGAGGGTGAGGTGGGTCAGGACCAATACCATCAGTAGGTATTGATTGTGAAAGTGGATGAACCTGAAAACCGGTCCGCTGCGCAGCATGAATCCGCTTACCAATTGCGCGATAAGAGAAAGGGCCAGCAGGCTGTTGACGATTAACAATGCATTATTATTCATGGAAGCCTCGCTTTCGGTATCTCCCCGAATCACCCTGGTACAGTATACTGAACACTTGGCGGGTTTGTGAACGGAAAATGGGGAAACGTTAACGTAGCGTTAGCGTTCGCCACCTAGTGCCCCGTAAAGTCCAAATTTACGGGGCACTAGTGCCCCATAAAGCCTAAATCTTCGGATAAATTTTCGTTTTCGTGCCCTTGGGCAAGGCGGAGCTTCGCAGGCAATATTGAACATATTGTCAAGAAGCTCCAACGCAGCCCAAGGGCAC
>JAVBRG010000092.1:0-6090 GCA_031548195.1 Planctomycetota bacterium
GCCGGCGCCGGTTTCCTGGATGTCTCCCAAGGTGGCGAGGACCGATTTCACCTGGTAGATTTCCGCCGGGACGTCCGGATTGCCATCACGGAAATCCCGGTTGTCGGAGCGTTCCCGCCAAATCGAACGAATCTTGTTCGAGGTGAAGGAGAGCTGGACGTCGTGATCGGGGAAAGCCTGTTCGACTCGCCGCTTGATATTCAATATCGCCGTGAGGGCTTGCGGTTCGGTGGTGCCGAAAGCGGCGAGGACGATGGCCGGTTTTTTTGTCGGTCGTTCATAGGCCGCGGCCACCAGGCAGATTAACAAGAAAGCGACGCCGGCGCAAAGCATGGGGATCATTTTCATCACGTCTCCTTTTTCAAAAAAAAACGGCTCCGTCCATCAACATGATGAACGAAGCCGCAAGTCCGTATTTTTGCGTCTTCAACTGAATCACCCCGGTTCTGCGCGGAACGGGACGATTACTCTAGATTATGGCATTGGCCGGTCTTCTGGCTTCCGGATCGCCGCGTTTTTTCGTCGCCTTCCCGCCGTTTGCTTCCTGTCATTTTGGCAGTGGCTTGCCTCTTTGAAAAAACGCTCCCCGGTTACAGCGGCGGCACCGCGACGGATTCGCACCGTCTTCCCAAATTTCGCCAATGCGGTGGAGCAACTCACCGGTAACCTTACGGTTTCGCGCCTCGCGGGTCAAGCGGCATCTACCTTGCGTCAACACCATTCGCCACCTTCAGCGAAACGCCACCGCCACCCCACCGGTGAAATCGTCATGCCAAACCCGGGCCTCGGTTCCGTAGGCCGCGCCGATGATTTCGCCGGTCAGGACTTCCTCCACGGGACCCGCCGCCAGCACTTTTCCGTCCCGCAAGAACACGATTTCGTGCGCGAAGCGGGCTGCCAGGGACAAATCGTGGCTCACCGTCACCACCAGTTTGCCGCCCTCGGCCAGACGCCGCGCCAGGGCCAATAGTTCCAGCGCCCGGCCCACGTCCAGGCCCGCGCCCGGTTCGTCCAGCAGGACAATCGGCGTCGCCTGGGCGAGGGTCCGCGCCACCACCACCCGGCGGCGCTCGCCGCCGGACAGGGCCGTCACCAGCCGAGCCGCCAAATCCTCGAGCCGCAAGTTTTTTAGCGCTTCCGCCACCGCCGCCTCATCCTCCGCTTTCAGCCTGCCCCAGCGGTCCAGGTAGGGACGGCGGCCCATCGCCACCACTTCCTTTACGGTAAAAGGAAAATGCAGGGTGAACTCCTGCGGGGCGAGGGCGAGGATTTTGGCGAGACCGCCGGGCGGCTTGCCGCCGCGATCATGCCCGAAGATTTTGATTTCCCCCGCCGCCGGTTTTTTCAAGCCGGCCAGGAGATCCATGAGCGTGCTCTTGCCGGCGCCATTCGGACCGGCCAGCAGATAATGCCGCCCGGGACGGAAGCTGAGGGACACCCTGTTCACGACTCGCCGCCGTCCGTGATCGAAGGACAAATCCACGGTCCGAAGCCATTCAACACCCCGGTCGATGACATAGTTGAATCCACCGACGACCTCCAACCGTCCGTCCGCATTCGTTACGTGGTCATTCATAACCCGCCCCTCCCATCCGGCGGCGGAAGATGACCAGGAAGGCCGGCAGGGCCAGGAGGGCGGTCAGGACGCCTACCGGGATTTCCCCCGGCAGGACCACCCGGGCGACGGTATCGGCGGCTAGGAGCAGGAGTCCGCCGCCAAGCGCCGAGAGGGGCAACAGGGAACGGTGGTCCGGCCCCGAGGCCATCCGCAATAAATGCGGGACGATCAGCCCGACGAAGCCGATGATCCCCGCCACCGAAACGGCGGCGGCGGCGGCGAGGCTGGCGGCGGCGAGGAGGCGGAAGCGGACTTTCCGGGTGTCGACGCCGAGCGTTTCGGCGCTCCGCGTGCCGATCGACATGATGTTCAGGTCCACGGCCGAAGCCAGGGCCACTCCCAGGGCCGGCAGGAAAAAGACCAGGACCACGGCGGCGTCGGACCAGGTGCGGGCCTGGAAGCTTCCCAGCAGCCAGAAGACGATGGAGGCGACTTGATCGCCGGCCAGGTATTTTATGAACGACAGTCCGGCCGAAAGGATGGCGGAGAGCATGACGCCGGCCAGGATCATATTGGTGGGGGAGAGGCGGCGGTCGGGGTCGCGGGCGAGGGCGATGACGGCGGCGAGGGTGACGAGGGCGGCAGCGAAAGCGGCGGCGGTGACGAGCCAGGGGGTTCCCAAGAAAGCCCAGCCGGGCGCGGTCATGGCGAGGGCGAGGGCGAGGGCGGCGCCGAAGGCGGCGCCGGAGGAGACGCCGAGGGTGTAGGGGTCGGCGAGGGGGTTCATGAGGAGTCCTTGGAAGACGGTACCGGAGAGGCCGAGGGCGGCGCCGGCGAGGTAGGCGGTGGCGATGCGGGGGAGGCGGAGTTCCCAGAGGACGGTCCAGCCGGCATTGGCGAGGGCGGGGGGGCGGCCGGATATTTTCGCCAGAAACGCGTTGACGATGTCTTTTGCGGGGATGTTCATGACGCCGCCGGCGAGGGAGTAGAGGGCGAGGAGGAGGGCGGCGAGGGTGAGGGTGAGGGTGAGGAGCCAGGGGGGGAGTCGTCCGGGCGGGCGTTTGGCGGCGGTCACGGTCAGTGTGCCTTTCAAAAAAGAGCGGTAAGGGTGGTTCAATATACCGCCATTACCGCCATTTTGTTAACTGAACTTTTGCAAAGTGGCGATTAAACCGCCAATCGCCACTTTGCAAAAATCGTTTTTGCCCGAATTTCAAGGGTTTTTGATTTTACAAAATCGCCATTCGGCGGTTTGAATGGTGATTTTGCAAAAGTCCAGTTGTTAACCTATATCACAACAATTCCGCCACTTTCTCCCGCAAACCCTTCTCCCCCACCACCACCTTGAGCTTGCCGCCGGCCGCCACCTTCTCCAAAGTCTCCAGCTCCCGCAAACGCATCAGGGCAGGATGATCGGACAACAACTTCGCACTGTTCAATTGATGCCGCAACGCCGCCGTTTCCTCCCGCCTGACAATGGTCGCCGCTTCCGATTCTTTCCGCGCCGCCACGGCTTTCAGAAGCAGTTCCTTGATGTCCCCGGGCAGGATGATGTCCTTCACGCCGAAGGACGCGACCGCCAGGCCGAAGTCGCCGGCTTTCGCCTGAAGGGCGGTTTTGAGTTCGCCGCCGAGCTCCTCCTTTTCCGCCAGCAGCCGCTCCAAATCGCGGCCGCCCACGGCGGCGCGCAAAACCAATTGCGCCTCGCGGTAAAGCGCCTGCTGCACGTCGGCGGCGGCGAGCAGGCTCTTCTCCACTTCCTGGATTTTATAGGAAAGGACGGCGTTGAAGCGAACCGGCAGCTTGTCGGCGGTAAGCAGCTCCTGACCCGAAAGGTCGAGGAAATGTTCCCGGATGTCGACGATTTTAAAAGTGTTCTCGTCGGAACCCAGCCAGTAGCGGTGCCGGCCGGGGGGCAGAATCGCCTTCAGTTCGCCGTTCCGGTAAAAAGCCGCCTGGGCCTCGGCCGGGACGTCTACGGTCTGGATGAACCGCTGGAGGCGGGGCGCCGCCGGCAGGGATGCGCCGGTCTTAAGCGCCACCGCGCCGTCGTTCGCCCGAATGTCGGCGACCTCCGTTTCGACCTTGACCAGCCCCTTCCACCAGGCATGCCTACCCGGACCGAGAATGGCATGGAAACGGCCGTCGACCCAGACCATGGCCCGCTGGTGGTCGAGCAGATCCAGCGTTTCCGTTTCCGGATTGATGAGGCCGGAACGCAGCAGCAGGTCGAGCCGATCGTCCGGGATCAGCGGCGCGCGGCGGTCGAAGGTCTCGGTTTGGCTGGTTCCCAGCGGGTCGAAGCGCCAGTGGGCGCCGGTGGGGAGAAGGCGTTTCGGAGTGGCGTTTTGGTAGAGGACGCCGCGCTCGTGCTCAGCGACCTGCAGGCGTTTTATCCCGAGGAATCCCAGAAGGCGAAGGAGCGGGGAAGCGGGTTCAGGCATGTTTTCTCCATGGCTGGATGGGGTTTGTCGAGTGGCATTGACAATCGGGCAGCTTGCCGCTAAATTCGAGAAGGCGGTTTTCATATCGGTTAAGGTAACTTATTTTCGAGGGGAAGGAAACGGGGAAAACATGGCCAGATTGACCCTTATTCTCTTATTCGCCGCGCTTATGGCAAAAGCCCCGGCGCTGGATCTCGACCTGCCGGGCGGCGTGACCCTGCAGTTCGGCTTCAACGTCCAGGTCGTTCCCTCAAGCAAAGACACCTCGCGCCAACTCGGCCTGGTCGTCACGCCGGAGCGGGCCATCACCGACAAAAAACGCACCCTGGTGGTGACCGGCACGATAATCAATTACGCCAGCGTCCCCTACAGCGGCCTGGATCTTCGCTTCGCCGTAACCGGCTACACCGAAATCGGCACCAGCTTCGGACACGCCAGCGTCAACCCGAATTATATTCCGCCGGGTGGTTCCGCCCGCTTCGAGGCCTACATCAACCTCAATCAGGAAAAACCCCACCGCGCCGCCTACACCCTCACCGCCCACGCCGCGAACATGGTTTATCAAACCACGCCGCCGGCGGTGGTTTATGCGACGCCAAGCGTAACCGCGCCGACCGTGACCTATACAACGCCAAGCGTAATCTATGCGACTCCGACGGCGACGGCGCCGACCGTGACCTACTCGACGCCGACGCTGGTCGACGGACAGATTGTTTATTATCCCGAAGTTTTGCCCAGCGGCAATTGAACCGGGTCAACCCTGGTTCCGGTTCGATAAAAAAAAACCGCGCCGGATCATCCGATCCGGCGCGCGGCATTTCAGGAGAAGGGTGCGGGACGTCAACCCCATGCGCAGGCGTGCTACGCATACGTGTCGACAAACATGCCCTTGGCCTCGGTCATCGCCCGGCCAGCCGATTGCGCGACCTGCAGCGGCAATTGCTTCCGGGCCATTTCATTGTCGGCCTGCTGCGTCGCGGTCGCCCCTCCCATACTCATAGCCTGCTGAGGCGCTTTCATCATCCCCTGCAGGTACGACATGCCGCCCATACCGCCCATTCCACCGACGTTCATAAGCGCCTCCATTCTGCGCCCACTACGCCCTTTCCGTAAAAGCCGGAAAGCAAGACCGTCCCCGGAATACAGCCCGGAAACTAGCAATAACCCTGTTTACGGCCGCAGGCGAACCGACTTGAGGAAATTCTAGCGAAATTTCAGGTAAAAAACTCAATTGGCATCCGAAGCATCCCGTCTCCCACCGGTAACGCCTTTTCCGCCGCCCCTTTTCCGCCACCACAGCCAGTACCCGCACGCCAAAGCCGCCCCCGCCCCCACCGCCCAGAAAGTGGCGTTACGCAGGTATTCGGCCAATAAATCCTTGTTCTGACCCACCAGATAACCCACAACCGTCAATACCGTTATCCAAATTCCGCTCCCCAGGCAGGTATACAGGCAAAACTTCCCCAGCGGCATGCGGGCCATTCCCGCCGGCAGGCTAATCAACTGGCGAATCACCGGTATCAGCCGGCCCACGAAGGTGGTGATTTCGCCGTGAACCTGGAAAAAACGCTCGGCGCGTTCGATATGCTCCGGCTTCAAGAAAACGTACCTGCCGAAGCGGAGAAAAAAGGGCCGGCCAAAACGCTGGGCCAGAAAATAATTGATCAGCGCCCCCAACAAACTGCCGATTATTCCCGAGGCAATCACCGGAATCCACCCCAACTGCCCCTGGTGCACCAGGTAACCCGCCGGCGGCATGACAATTTCACTGGGAAAAGGAATGAACGAACTCTCCACCGCCATCAAAAAAATGATCCCGGGATAACCGAGGGCGAGAATCGTGTCCGCCAACCATACGCAAAATACCGTACTCCAGGTCGCCAGAAAATGCACCACCGACCGGGCCGTCTCGCGAAACCAATCCATGTCGTCGCTCCTCAATGGACTTATACCGAACGTCTATTGGAATTGTGAAAATGTATATCATCGTGTCAGACGAGGAAGCGAGGGCGGAAATCACTTTTTCAGCCGGCGGCTAGTGCCCCGTAAAGCCTAAATTTGCGAGTGATTTTTCGTTTTCGTGCCCTT
>JAVBRG010000174.1:0-7627 GCA_031548195.1 Planctomycetota bacterium
ATTTTCGTTTGGGTCCCCCCACCTCTCTCGTGCTATCTTGTGGGGGGGGGGGGGGCCCCCCCCCCTATCCTTTTTTTAAAAAAACCCCCTCACAAACATTTTGATTGTTTTTTTTTTTTGATTTTTCTGGGGTAAAGCCCCCAGACCCCCTACTGGAAGCGCAAGGAATGGGGCGGCACGCACTGCATTCGAAACCGCTTCGGCCGCCCGGACGCCAAGACGCGCCTTACGGCGCTGGTTGCTCCATAAGGAAGGGCCGCGTTAACTAGTTTCCATGCGTTTTTACCGAATGTTGGATTGCCTTTTTTTAACGCGGCCCATAACCGCATTTCTATAACCGCAACACCGCTTGACCGCAACCGCTTGACCGCTATTCGACTTTTTTATGACCGCACAAAACAGGGGGGCTGATTGCGCCCCCCTAGAACCCCGGCAACCAGCGATTCCGCTGGACCAATTACGCAAAGCGAAAATGACTTGTTTATTCAATTCACACTTATGCACTATCCACGCACCCACCACACTCACGAAAGCGACAACTTCCTGCCCAAAAACTCCTCCTCCGCCGCATCCGTCCACACATTCCCCGGCTCCAACTTCGCCGCCGCCTCCGGACAAACCCCGCCAAACTTGTCCATACCACCCAAACCCACCCCACGCACCTGCGGGAAAATCACCGTCTTGCCCGGGAACCTATTCTCCTTCACCCCCTTAATCCCCTCCCACGTCGCCTCAATCCCGCCCAGCGCCGCCAAACTCATCCGCGTCGCCAATTCACCCGCCTCCATCTTACGCAACGTGTTCACAATGTCATCCATACTCGAACCCGAAGACCCCAACAAACGCGTATGGAAAGCACGGAAAATCTCCGGCGACAACTTCGCCTTCGTACCAATCCCCACCCCCGCAAAAACATTCAAAATCGAACCGTCACGCAAATAATCCGCACCCTGCTCCACCAAAGACGGAACCGGCGCATGCACATAAACATCATCAAAACCCTCGCCATTGGTCAACCCGCGAATCCGCTCCGGCAAATCGTCCACCTTCCCCACATTCAAACAAATCATCTCCACGCCCTTCCTCTCCGCCAAAGGACGCAAACGCTTCTCCATATAATTCAACCGCTCCTCCGAAAGATCCGTGCACAACAAAACCTTCGGCGGATTCGCCAATTCAAGAGCACGCTGCACATGCATCTGACCCATGGGCCCAGCCGCCCCCACCATCCAAGCCCGGCCGCCGGCAGACAATTCCTGGCGCGTATTCTGACCGTAAACCCCCTGCGGCTTGCCGCCGCCAATATAACGCGTCAATTCATAGTGCGCCCGGCCAATGTCAATCGCCGCCTTGCCCGGAAGCGACTTGTCCTCGATAAACGCCAAAACCCCGCCAATCGCCAAAGCCTGATCGCAAGCCTCAATCAATTCCGCCCCGGCGTCACCCATCAGGAAAATGTCGTCAAACTTCCCCGCCGCCCGCGCCGCCGCCGCCACACCCTCCGGACCCGCCGCGAATCGTCCCATATAACCCGCCGGCAAACCGGTGAAATCCCCGCCGCCCACATTGTAAATGACCTCCGGCGCACACGGAAAAACATCGCTGAAATCGCCGAACGCACCCTGGTCCGCCGCCACCAAAAGCGCCTTCCCCCCCTCCTTCGGACCCATCCGCTCCGGCAAATGGTACGCCGCCTCCACACACGCCCACGGCTCCACCAAAGCCGCCTCGGCATAACCGGTCTTCTCCTTTATGGGAAGAAGATAACAAACGCCCTCGTTCTCCAAAACCCAGGGACCGACATAAGTGTACTGCGCCATCGCCCCGCGCTGCACATAACCGAAAGCCTTCTGAACCCCGTCCACCTTGATGTCGGCCTGGATGATGAAACGCTGTCCGACCGAAAACCTGTTCTTCCAGTTCGAACCCGCCTTCACCACCGTCAAAGCCGCCTCGTGACCGGCGACCGTGGGATCGTTCTTCAAATCCCGCCCGGTGATGCGGGGATGGTTCGGTCCGGCCCAAATCAGCTTGGTGTCGGAAAAACACAAACCCAGGGCATCGACGCGAAGAAGCACCTCATCCGCAGTCGGTTCGCGAAGCGGCAATTCCACCGCCTTGCCGTCACGGCCGAGATTCTCCAGCCCGGCTCCGTAAAGCTCCCACGAAAGATAAGTTTTTGGCAATTGATAATCGACCTGCCGATAACGCCGGTAAATGTCGTGCATAATATCTATCCTTTGCTGAGAAGAAGGGAAAATAGATCCTTGATGCCAGGGTCGGCGGGGAGGGAATCCGGGGAATAGTCGGCTCCCGGCCGGGCGCTGCGGCCGGCCTGGGCGTAAAAGGCGTTCGCCGTCTTCCAGTCCGAGCCGAAAGTCCCCTCCGCCCATTCGCTCATCGCCCCCATCCGGAAAGCGCGTTCCAAAACGGTGTGGCCGTAAAGGAAATACGCCCCGTTCATGAAATCCTCTACATACGGAAGAAGTTCGGGTGCGAAGAAATCGTCGACAAACTTCTGCCCGGGACTGTTCATCTCGGTTCCGGCGATAATCGGCAGGCCGGGGGCCTTCGCCGCTTTGACAAAAGCTTCCAGCGCCGCGAGCTTTTTCTTTTTCAAAGCCGCATCGGCAATGTTCCAGTTGCGATCGGGGATGATATTCACCGCCCGGGCGCCCCAAGCGATGGCGTTCGCCACCAGCCGGTCCGGATCCGCTTCGCCGGCAGACAAACCGTCCAGCCAGGCAAGACAGGGAATCGCCCGCGAAGCCCGCATCATGGCGAAGAAATCCTCGACCGCCGGGAACGACCCACTGCCGGGCTGGATATAGCCGGGACCGCCCTTTTTCATCAGTTTCGCGCGAATGGTGTTCTGGAGCGTCCCCGGATTCGCGATCAATTCCGCCGCCTTGTCCGGGGCGGCGCCGAGAATTTTCGCCCAGAATTCGGCCAATTTGCCGGCTTCGGGGAAAACCGCCCGCGCCCGATTGTCCAAAGCCGCGCAGATGTGCCGCTCGGTCGCGTTTCCGGAAGGGGTGAGGGGTATGACGTCCCGGTCGTAATCCAGGGCGGCGAGGCCGAGGAGCGGATTTATTTTCCCCAAAAGGGCCAGATTGCGATCCCGCGATTGGCTCTTCAAGGAAGCGAAAAAGGCCGCCGCCGGCGTGCCCGCCGCCGGCAGGGCGGCGAAGCCGACCCCCATCATGTACATGACCCCGGGTTCGCCGGGGCTGGAGACCTCCTCCGTGGCGTAGGCTTCCGCATAGGTGCGCGTTTCCAGGGAAACGGTGGTGGGGATCTTCAGGCTTTTTTCCGCCTGGAACATTTCCTCCATGGCGTCGAGGGTGTCGAAATCGGTCGAGCCGGCCAGCGCCAAACCTTGACGCTTCGCTTCCCAGACCAAATGCGAAGGGGAGAACCCCAGCGAATTATAGGAGTGGAAGGTATGGAGATGCAGATTGGCGCTGTTCCGCGTCGCGGGAACTTTGATTTCGCCGCCGGCGAGCAACTTCGCCGCGGCCGCGATGGCTTCCCCGCGTTCGGACGGTTTAAGGGAATCGAGCTTTTCGAGAACATTTCCAGGCAAATTTTCCGGCATGAATCACTCCTTTCAGCAAATCAATTGAACCCCGGTTTTTTTGAAAAACTCAATCCATTTCCGATCCGGCGCCGCATCGGTTATAACATAATCTATGTCGGTGAATTCCAAAGTCTTCGCGAACACCACCTGGTCGAATTTGCTGGCGTCGGCCAGGAGCACCCGGTTCTTGGCGTGGGCCGCCATCGTTTCCTTGACAATCGCCTCCGGCTCGTTCGATTCGGTTATGCCGTGCTCGCGGTCGAGACCTTTGCAGCTGAACACCGCCAGGTCGACGTGGTAGGCGGCCAGGGCCCGGGTCGCCCCGGGCCCGACCAGGCACTGCGAATGCGGCCGCCAATTGCCGCCGGTGGAGATGATGTTCATGTCGCCGCCGCCGAAGTCGTTCAGGATGCGGATGGAATTGGTGACGACGGTGAGGTCCTTGCGGTTCTGCAGCAGGTGGAAGAGGGCCAGGACGGTGGTGCTGGAGTCGGCCATCAGGGACGAGCCGTCCGTCACCAGGGCGGCGGCTTTTTGGGCGATGTCGCGTTTCTGCTCGTAATTGGCGGCAGTGCGCTTGGCGAAGGAAAGATCCTCGTTTCCCGGCATCACCGGCACGGCGCCGCCGTGACTCCTCTGCAAAAGCCCCGAATTCTCCAGCTTCTCCAAATCGCGGCGCACCGTCTCCTGGGTCACCTGCAGCGTCTCCGACAGATCCGCCACATGGACCTTGCGGTTGCGCTGCAGTTGATCGAGAATTATTCTCCGCCGTTCAATTCCCAGCATTGCCTCTCCGATGCGGCATGGTCAAGAAACGGTACGGGATCAAGTGGCCACTTTTCGGCGATAACTCTCCACTTCCCAGTTTTCGATGAAATCGGCCAGCCGATCATCGAGGTAAACGGCCCCGCCGAAAGCCCGGGCGTAACGCTCCACCAAGGCGGCGTCCCAGGCGAATTCCAAAGCCAGGTCGGCGGATTTCCGGCTCACCCCGAAGCCGAACACGCCCTCCGGCGTGGCCGCGACTTTCGGCCAATAACCGTGGCGGTCGTGAAACGCCCTTATGGCTTCGGGCTCGGCCGGCCCCTGGTAGAGGTTCGCCTTGCAGTAGACAATGTGGTCGGGACTGAGGGGACCGCCGGGGAGGGCGAACGTCCCCGAAACGGCGTGGTAGGCGCAGTCGTCGCCGGCTACGCCGCGGAAGATATCGGCGCTGGCGGCGGCCCGGTCCGGCGCCGGCGGGGCTTGCCGTTCCGGTTCACCCGCGAAGCCGGCCTGGTCGACGGCGCCGGCAATCTTGTCCATCAGCTCGCCGTAGAGGCGGCGTATTCCCTCCTGCCGGTCGTCGGCGATGAAAATGCCGTGATTGGCCAGGAAGACGATGGCGGCGTCCCGGGAGAATTTCCGCCGGTATTCGGCCAGGGCTTCCCTGACCTTGACGCTCAGGAGATAACCCGGTTCGATGGGGTTCACCCACAGGGCTTCGGGGAAGAAGCGGGCCGCCGTCGCCGGGCCGTTTTTGCCGCAGCAAATGGCGTTGACGATGGCCGGGTGGGTGTGGACCACGAACCGCTGGGGGAAGCTGTCGTGCAGAGGCGCTTCGACGGAAGCGCGCCCGGTGAAGCCGGGCAGGACCGCCTCGGCCACGAAGGCGGCGACGGCGCGCTCGCGGGCGTTTGTTTCGGCTGGGAAGGTGGCGCCGGGCAGGTCGGCCAGCTTGGCGCGGCTCAGCGGGAGGAATTTGCCCGGCAGCATTTCGGCGAGGGCGATGCCGCTGGGTTTGATGTACAGGACCTCGGCGGTTTTGACCGAGGTGTTGCCGCCGCCGCCACGGACATAAGCGTCGGAGCCGAATTCACGGGAAAGGCCGGCGATTTCTTCGAGAAGAGCCTGATCCTGCAAGGATGGTTGTTTCATTGTCTCTCCAGAGATGTGTATGGATGTGGCGGGCTGCCCAGTATCTTCACGTTTTTCATTATAACTCATTTTTTTTCATAAGCAAGCATAATAACACATTAAACCACACAAAAACAGGTTTTCGCAATGTTGCTATTTGTGGGACGATCCGGATCGCCCGGACGGAGCGAAATGCCGGCAACCAAGGGATTAATGCCATGTCCTGGAAAAATTTACCATAAGGCGATAAAAATGCGGGACAGAGGGGAGAAAATGATTGACAAACGCGAATGATGTGGTAGAGTGAACAAAACAAAGGGAAACAAAGATTAGCTTTGCTTTCCGAGACCCACCCCCGACGCCAAGGCCGAAGGATGGCCTTAACGCCTGTTCCGCTCCCTTTCCGAATCCGTTGTTTTAGGCAAAACGAACTTTTCGTTTGGTCCATTGTTTAACATTCTGCCGGAGTCCCCATGATCAACCATTATCTCGCCGTCGATCTTGGCGCTTCCAGCGGCCGACTCATTCTCGGCTGGCTGGAGAATGGCCTAATCAAACTCGAGGAGGTGCACCGCTTCAAAAACGCCGCGGATCAAAAGGGTGGCCTGCTGGTATGGGACGCCAAGCGCCTGTTCGGGGAAATTCTCGCCGGCCTCGGGAAAGTCGGGGAAATGGGCCGCAAACCGGTGAGCCTGGGGCTGGACACCTGGGGGGTCGATTACGCGCTCTTGGACGCCGACGACCGTTTGCTCGGGGACGTGGTTTGTTACCGCGACCCCCGCACCAAACCGATGCTGGCCTCGGTCTACGAGAAAGTGCCGGAAAAGGAATTGTACGCGCGGACCGGCATTCAGCCGCTGGAGTTCAACACTATCTTTCAGCTTGAAGCCGTGAAGAAGCTCCAGCCCGGGCTTTTGGCCAAAGCGAAAACCTGCCTGATGTTCCCCAATTACCTGAACTACCTCCTGACCGGCGTCAAGAAGAACGAATACACCATTTCCTCCACTTCCCAGCTCCTTAACGCCGAAACGGGCGACTGGGACGCGGAAGTTTTCCGTGCATTGGGCTTCCCCATCGACATTTTCCCCCGGCCGGAACTACCCGGGACCACGGTCGGAACGCTCCTGCCCGAAGTCAGGGAGGCGGTCGGCTACGATCTGAAAGTGGTTCTCCCGCCGGCGCACGACACCGCCGCGGCGGTCCTGGCCATGCCCACTGCCAGCGACGACTCCTGCTACCTCAGTTCCGGCACCTGGTCCCTGATGGGCGTGGAAATCGCCCGTCCCGATTGCCGCTGGGAATGCCGCCAGGCCGGTTTCACGAACGAGGGCGGTTATGGTCGGCGCTACCGTTTTCTCAAGAACATCATGGGCATGTGGGTCATTCAGCGGCTTTCCCGGGAAATGGCGCCGCAACTGGATTTCTCCGGGATCGTCGCCATGGCGAAACAGGGGCGCGGCTTCACCGGCCGCATCGATTTGACCGGGCCGGAGTTCCTCATGCCGGAAAGCATGCGTTTGGCGATGTGCGAGGTTTGCCGGCGGGATCTCGGCCAGGTTCCCTCTTCCGACGCCGAAGTGATGGCCTGCGCCTACCACAGCCTCGCCCACTCCTACGACAAGACGGTGAAGGGCATCGAAAAATTGACCGGCCGCAACATCGACCGCATCAACATCATGGGCGGCGGCAGCAAGGACGATTATCTGAACCGGCTCACCGCCGAGGCGACCGGGAAGGACGTTTACGCTGGCCCGGTTGAGGCGACCGCCATCGGCAATATCCTGTCGCAAATGTTGGCGGACGGCGTGTTCGCCGATGTGCACGAGGCCCGGAAAGCGGTGGCGAAGTCCTTCGCGGTGCAGAAGGTCGGGGAATGACATTTCCAACATTTTTTAACACAGTGGGCAGAGAGAACCCGGCAATCACAACTGTTACGTCAATCCGCATCCTGCTACCGCCTGACACCACCCCACGCGTCGGCGGTAACGTCGAGGCAAGGGAACGGCGGCTCCGAACCCGGTTACGCCGGACTCCTCCCCACGCGTCGGCTGTAACGTCGAGGAAAGGGAACGGCGGCTCCGAACCCTGTTACGCCGGACACCACCCCACACGTCGGCTGTAACCTCGAGGATAGGGAACGGCGGCTCCGAG
>JAVBRG010000144.1:0-6948 GCA_031548195.1 Planctomycetota bacterium
GCAAATGCCGCATGAAGTTAGGGTTATCGGCTACTCAAGGGGCGGTGGCGAAAAACCACTCGCAATTCCCTTTACCATGCAACCTTTTGATCACACGACTGTTGTGGAGGCGGTTCCCACAACAGTCGCGTAGTAGAATTAACTTTTGGCCTTGCAGCTCGTAAAGAAAGTCGGATCGTCGCATTTTCCAGGTTTTTCCCTAATCTTCTATGTCGCCGTCGTCCCTGTTTAGGAATATTCATCATGACTTCAACCCCTGTTCGCACCCGTTTCGCACCCTCGCCCACCGGTTCCCTCCATATCGGCGGCGCCAGGACGGCTTTCCTCTGCAAACTCTTCGCCAAGAAACACGGCGGGGATTTCATCCTGAGAATCGAGGACACGGACCAGGCGCGCAACAGCGCCGAATCCCTAATCGGCATTCTCGACGACCTGAAGTGGCTCGGCCTCGACTTTGCCGAAGGGCCGGACATCGAAGCGGTGCGGCGGGGGGAACTGAAGGACATCGGCCCGCACGGGCCGTATTTCCAAAGCCAGCGGCTGGACATTTACAATTCCTACCTGCAAAAGCTCTTGGACATGGGCCGGGCCTATTTCGCCTGGGAAACGCCGGAGGAGCTGGCGGCCCAGCGGAACAACGCCCAGCCGGATGAAGCTTACGGCCACGTCAGGCCTAAGGTTTTGGTCACTGACGAGAACGAGGCGAAGCGTCTCGCGGGCGGCAAACCGATTATGGTACGATTTGTGGTTCCCAACGTCACCGTTCACGTAGACGATTTGGTGATGGGTCCGACCGATTTTCCGCCAGAGCACTTGAACGACTTTGTCATCCGGAAATCCGACGGCATGCCGACCTACCATTTCGCGGTGGTGGTCGACGACGCCCTGATGCAAATCAGCCACGTCATCCGCGCCCAGGAGCATTTTTCGAACACTCCGAAGCACGTCGCCCTGCAGCAGGCTTTCGGCCTGCCGACTCCGGCTTATGCCCATTTGCCGCTGGTCTTCAATTCGCAGGGCAAGAAAATGTCCAAGCGGGAGAAGGACAAGGTGGTGAAGCGGTTCGCCAAAAAGTGGCTGGGTGAAAAAGCCGGCGGCAATAGCCTCGCCGTTTTGGCTGAACAGGTCCAAAGTGCCCTGAAGGACGGCCCCGCCTCCGAGGCCCTGACCCGGCAGCTTGACGCCTGGCTTAAGGACCCCGACCTGGTCATTCCCCAGGGGGCGGTCCGCGAGGCCATTGCCGACGTGGTCGGCGTTCCCATTGCCGAGCGCCCGGAGATTGACGTTTCGGACTTCAAGAAGGCGGGGTTTTATTCCGAGGCGATTCTGAATTACATCGCCCTTTTGGGCTGGAGTCCCGGTACCGGCGAGGAGATTTTCACGCCGGAGGAGCTGGTCGAGGCATTCAATCTGGAGCAGGTCAGCAAGACCAATGCCCGTTTCGACCGGAAGAAGCTGGTGTCCTTCAATCTGACCCACTGCAACGACGACATGTCCGGGGACGTCGTGCTTAAGGATAAGCAGCTGGTCGCCTTCAAGCAGTATTTGGAGAGTGTCGGTAACGCGCGTCTGCTGGGGATTGGGGACGTGAAGCTGCGTTTGCTTTTGGAGGCGAAGAAGGGCTGGCGTCTTTACAGTGATGTGGAGAAGGTGGCGGACCCGTTATTTTTGCCGCTTTCGGAGCTCAGGTACGACCCGGTTTCGGTGGCGAAGGAGGGGTTGAATCCGGGTGAGCCGGGGCGTGAATTGCTTAAGGGGGTGACGGAAGTTCTGAAGAATCAGTCGGAGTGGGGTGAAGCGGGTTTGGAGGCGGCGGTTTTGGGGTGGTGTGGGGAGCGGGGTTTGGAGTTGAAGGATATTGCTCCGAAGATTCGGGTGGCTTTGACGGGGACGACGGTGAGTCCGGCGTTGTGGCCGAGTTTGGTTTTGGTGGGGAGGGAGGGGGTGATGGAGCGTTTGGAGGGGTTTTTGCGGGGCGTCTAGGCGTAGGAAGTAAAAAAGCGGTAATAAAGGCGGTTAAAATGGCGGTTCAATAAAATCCAGCCGAATGGCTGGTTGCGGGGTTTCAAAGGGGGCGCAACCAGCCCCCTTGTAGAAACGCGGTTATAGTTTTTTAATGGAAAACGAAGTTATCCCATTAAAAAATTTCCTCTACGGAGCAAAGCGCCAGCGTGCTCCAAACGAAGCGGGATCGGTAATAACGAACGCGTCTGTATCTGTTACTATGCCGCGTCTCGGGGGCCGGTAGTGGAAGGGGAGTAATTCCCTCCTCCCTTTTGGAGAGATCCGGATGCAACCTGGGGTGATGTCGCGGCTCCGAATCACACCATCACGCGGCGCCCGCCAGGCGCATCTAAACCGTGTTACCCTAATCCGCATCCTGTTACGCCGGACTCCTCCCCACACGTCATTCCGTTTTTTAATGGGATAACTTCGTTATCCATTGAAAAACTATAACCGCATTTCACAAGGGGGCTGGTTGCGCCCCCTTTGGAACCCTGCAACCAGCCATTCGGCTGGATTTTATAGAACCACCTTTTTAACCACCATTTTACCGCCTTACCGCCGATAACGCTGCGTCAAATAAACCACCACAAACGTCGCCAAACCCGCCAAATCCGACACCGTCCCCGGAGTAATCAACCCCAAAGCCCCAGCAATCAAAATCAACCTCTGCCACCAAGCCAAAGACCCCATCCAATAACCCACACAAGCAAACGCCAACGCAAAAATCCCCACACAAGCCGTCACCGCAATATGAATAGTCTCCAACCAAGTCGTATTGATAAGGAGCAACCCAGGATTGTAAGCAAAAACATATGGAATCAAAAAACCGGCAAACGCCAGCTTCACCGCCATGAAACCAGTTTTATTCGGGCTGGCCTTGGCAATCCCGGCCGCCGCATAGGCGCAAAGCGCCACCGGCGGAGTCAGGTCGGCGAGAATACCAAAGTACATAATGAACAGATGCGCCGCCAGAGGCGGAACACCAAACTTCTGACTGGCCGGCGCGGCAATGGTCGCGAGAACTATATACTTCGCAGTCGTCGGAAGACCCATGCCGAGAATAATCGAGGCAATCATGGTCAGAAGCAAGGTAAAGAAGAAACTGCCACCGGACAAGGTCAAAACCGCATTCGCCAATTTCAGGCCGACCCCGGTCATGGTCACCACCCCGATAACCAGACCCGTCGAGGCACAGGCCGCCGCCACGCTTAACGCCCCCCGGGCGCCATTGTCCAGGGCACTCAGGATATCGTTCACCGACACCCGCACCGCCGACTCCATGCCGGTCCCGCCTCCCACCGCCTTGCCCTGCGCACCCCTTATCAAATTGGTCAGGACCGCGATGCCGACCGTGGTCAGAATGCAGTAGAAAGCCGATTTGAAAGGGGTGTAACCACTGACCAGCAGGTAAATCATGATGAGAATGGGAATCAGCAGGTAGCCGCCATTGGCGAGAACGACAAACATCTTCGGCAGGCGCTCCCGGGGAATGCCGACCAGATTGAGACGTTTCGCTTCCATGTGCACCATCACCATCACGGACAAATAATACAAAATCGCCGGCAAGAGCGCCGCTATGGCGATTTCCACATAGGGTACGCCCAGGAACTGGGACATGATGAAAGCCGCCGCGCCCATGATGGGAGGCATGATTTGCCCGCCCGTCGACGACGCCGCCTCCACCGCCCCGGCGAAGGTGCCGGAGTAACCGACGCTACGCATCAGGGGAATCGTGAAGGTGCCGGTCGAGACGGTGTTCGCCACCGAACTGCCGGAAATGGTCCCGAACAAACAGCTGGAAACGACCGCCACTTTCGCCGGGCCGCCAGCCATATGCCCGGTCACGGACAACGCCAAATCGATGAAGAATTTGCCGAGGCCGGTCTTGTGGAGGAAGGCGCCGAAAAGGATGAACAGGAACACGAATGAGGCGGAAACGCCCAGGGGCGTCCCGAAAATGCCCTCGGTCGTCAGGTACATGTGGGAGATGATGCGGTTCCAGGAAAATCCCCGGTGGCCCATCATGCCGGGGATGTAATTCCCGAATTTGGCGTAGAGGAGAAAGAACACCGCCACCAGGGCAATGGGCAGGCCGACGATGCGCCGGGCAGCCTCAAGGACCAGGAGAATCGCCAGACCCCCATGGAAGATGTCGACGCCGGAGGGGAGTTCGGTTTGCATGACGATGGCTTCGTAATTGATGATGATGTAGGAACAGACCCACACCGAAACCGCCGCCAGCACCACGTCCAGCCAGAACATCCGGGTGCGGTCGCCGTTCACGGTGGCGGGATAGAGGAGGAACACCAGGCAGAGGGTGAAGCCGAGGTGAATGGACCGCTGGAGCTGGGGCGGGAGCTGGCCGAAAGCCGCCGTGTAGAGGTGGAACAGGGAAAAGGCGATGGCGATAAGGGTGATGACGTATTTCCAGTGTCCCCCCAGCACCCTGAAGACCGATTCCTTGTCGTATTTGGCCATGATTTCACTGACGTCGACCTCCTGCGACGCCTTCTCGGCGGCTTCGGCGTCGAGCACTTCGACGTCCGCATCATTTATGACACTTTCGCTTTTCACTTCACTCATGGATTACACCTCCCCTCGACTACCCGAATCCCGATGGCCGTACCGGCCGGCCTGAAAGCGGCCAGACGAATTTCCCGGCCATTCGGTAACATTAAGCGGTGGTCGGCGATATGGCCGATTCTCAACCACACTTCCCGGAACGGGACATCGTAGCCGCCCAGGCGGATACGCCCGTTCGCAAATTCCATCTTCAGTCCCGGCCGTTCCTCGTGCGGCAGGCCGGCGCCGAAATCGGCGTAAAGCGTTTCCCTCAACCGGAATTCCCCGGCGGCAATCACTTCGAAAATTTCCTCGACCCGGCTCAGCGCCAACGAATGGGTGAAGACCACCGCGAACCGCTCCCCCACCGCCACCGGGGCGGAATACACGACGGCGCCGTCCCGGTCGGACAATTGCAGCGCCAGCGGTGGCGCGGCCCCGGCCGCCTCCCCCGCCGGCGCCGCCCCGGCGAAAAGCAGGAGCGGCAGCCAGCCGAGGATGAGGACAAACCGAAAAAGTCCCGCTTGCCGCGTTTTCATTTAATCACGCCCTGTTCACGGTAATAGCGTTCGGCCCCGGGGTGGACGGGAATGGTGACGCCGTCGAGGGCGCGCTTCAGGTCGAACTCGGCCGCCTTGTGGTGGGCGACTTTCAGTTCGGGGAGGTTTTCGAAAAGCGTCTTGGTGATGGCGTAGACGGTGTCGTCGGAGAGTTCCTGGTTGACGATGAGCATGGCCTGCACGGAAATCGTCTCCACCGGTTCGGTCTGGCCCTTGTAGGATTTGGCGGGAATGGCGTCTTTGGCGAAGTAGGGGAATTTGGCCACGATGGCGTCCCGTTCCTTGCCGTCGACCGGCACGAACTGGATGGTTTGCATGGTGGTGATATCCTGAATGGCCGGATTGGGGGTGCCGATGGTGAAGACGAAGGCGTCGATTTGCCGGTCCTTGAACATGTCGGCCGTTTCGCCGTAGGGCAGGAAAATCGGCTTGATGTTGTCGTAATTCAAACCGTAGAAGTCGAAAATCTGCCGGCAGTTCGCTTCGTTGCCGCTGCCCCGGGCGCCGACGGAGACCCGCTTGTCCTTGAAGTCGCCGACGCTCTTTATCCCCGATTCGGTGGTGGCGACGACGTGCAGGTATTCGGGATAAAGCCGGGCGATGGCGCGGAGGTTACCCAGCTTCGAATTGAAGGGGGCGAGGCCGTTGAAGGCGGCGTGGGTGAGGTCGTTCTGGACGATGGCGTGGTCGATGTCCCGCACTTCGGTGAGGCGGAGGTTTTCGCCGGTGGCGCCGGTGGATTGGGCGGAGACGTCGATAGTCGGATTTTTATTGGTAATGAGCTGGGCCATGGCGCCGCCGAGGGGGTAGTAGACCCCGGCGGTGCCGCCGGTACCCATGGTGAGGCGTTCGCCGGCCGGGGCGATGCCGCTGGCGACGACCAGGGCGAGAGCGAGGAGTTTGAGGGTTTTAAGCATGGGGTAGTCCTTTCTGAAGAATCGAGGGGGTTGCGTTTCGTTTTGCTGGCAAACCACCGCAACGCCACGTTTGCGGAAGCGGTTCCCGCAAACGTGGCGCTGCAATTCTAGAACTCCGCCCGCGGGTCGCCGGAGGCGGTGATGGCACCGGTTTCGGGGTCGATGAGAATGGCGTTGACGTCGCCCATGGGGTCGCGGACCACCACCTCGTAGCCCATGTCCTTCAGGCGGGTTTCGACGTCCTTGACCAGGCCGTATTTCTCGACCCGGAGTTCGTCGGGGAGCCACTGCATGTGGAAGCGGGGCGCGTGGACTGCTTCCGAGATGTCCATGCCGTGGTCGATGACGTTGACGATGGTTTGGAGGGTCGAGGTGATGATACGGGACCCGCCGGGGCTCCCCGCCACCATGAAGACCTTGCCGTTCTTCAGGACAATCGTCGGGGACATCGAGGAGAGGGGGCGTTTCTCGGGCTGAATGGCGTTCGCGTCGTTACCGACCAGGCCGTAGATGTTGGGGACGCCGGCCTTGGCGGAGAAGTCGTCCATTTCGTTGTTGAGGAGGAAGCCGGCGCCGTTCACGGCGGCGCGGGAGCCGTAGGAGTCGTTGATGGTGTAGGTGACGGCGACGGCGTTACCGAAGGAGTCGACGATGGAGTAGTGGGTGGTGTTGTTGCCTTCGTTGAAGAGCATGCCGGGGCGGATTTCACTGGAAGGGGTGGCGCGGTCGGGGTTCTGCATGATGCGGTCGTAGATTTGCCGGCCGTAGGATTTCGAGGTGATTTTGTGCAGGGGGACGTCGACGAAATCGGTGTCGCCCATGTATTCGGAGCGGTCGGCGAAGGCGTAGCGCATCGCTTCGGCCATCAGGTGGATGGTGGCGGAGGAACCGAAGCCCATGGC
>JAVBRG010000178.1:0-17130 GCA_031548195.1 Planctomycetota bacterium
CTAAAAATGCTCTTTTGCCCGGATACTTCGTCAGGGCTTCGTTCTCGCGTTTTGTAACACAAACCACCACCGCGTGTTACAAAACGCTGCCACTACGCCCTTCCTCGTCTGCGGGCAAAATAGCAATTTTTAGAGGTGCCCAAGTGTCATAGCGGAAGTGCTATCGGAAAAATGCCGTCATCATCTGATAAAGCGCATGCTTGAGGGCGCCGCGGCCAGCAGGTTGACTCCGAACAAAGTCCTCACCATTCTGAAAGATCAAAACTCGCTTTGATTTTTGCCCTTCCAGCCATACTCAGGCGAAGCCGCGCGGGTGCGATTTGTGCCAGTTCCAGGCGCTGGAGACAATCTCCTCCAAAGCGGCCTGCTTGGGGTCGAAGCCTAAAATCGTCCGTGCCTTGTCGCTGGACGCCACCAATTGATCCGGGTCGCCCGGCCGCCGGGCCCCGAGTTTGGCCGGGATCGCGTGTCCGGTGACTTTCCGGCACATCTCCACCACTTCGCGGACGCTGAACCCCACGCCGTTACCGAGATTGAACACGTCCGATTTCCCGCCCTTCAATAAATAATCCACTGCCGCCAAATGGGCTTGCGCCAAATCCATCACGTGGATGTAATCCCTGATGCAGGTCCCGTCCGGCGTGCGGTAATCTTCGCCGTAGATCGTCACTTCCGGACGTTGGCCGTTCGCGACCTGGAGGATGATGGGGATCAAATGCGATTCCGGGCGATGGTCTTCGCCGATATTGCCGCTGGCGTGGGCGCCGCAGGCATTGAAGTAGCGCAACGACACGAAGCGGGGACCGCCGGCCTGGTTTGCCCACTTGAACATTTTTTCCATGGCCAATTTGGTTTCGCCGTAGGTGTTCGTGGGGTTTGTCGGATCGCTTTCGAGAATCGGCACCCGTTCCGGTGCGCCGTAGGTCGCGGCGGTCGAGGAAAAGACCACGTTTCCGACGCCGTTTTTGACCAGGCTTTTCAGCAAGACCAACGTGCCGTAAAAATTATTATCGTAATACATCAGGGGTTTTTCCATGCTTTCGCCGACCAGGGAATTGGCGGCGAAGTGGATTACCGCGTCGATTTTGTGGCGTTTCAGGATGTCGTCGAGGAAGCTTTCGTTCCGGATGTCTCCGCGTTCGAAAAGTGCTTTGGGGTGGATTGATTCGACGTGGCCGGTTTGCAGGTTGTCTACCACCACCACTTCGCGGCCTTGTTCCAGAAGGGCGTAAACGATGTGGGAACCGATGTAACCGGCGCCGCCGGGAACCAGGATGGCCATTGGGTTTTCCTTTTATGTGGTAAAATGGTGGTTCAAAAAGGCGGTTCAATAACATCCGGCCGAATAGCCGGCTGCGGGGTTCACGTGCGCGGGATCGGTAACCGCGTACAGAGCGGGCGCAACCAGCCATTCGGCTGGATTTTATTGAACCGATCTATTTACCGATCTATTACCGCCTCCCATCACATCACCCTGACGCAACCCGCATCCCTAATCGACAACACATGACAACGCCCCACCCCCAACACCGCCTCCACCCTCTCCTTAAATACCGACAACATCTCCAGCGGCACAAACGCCTGTACCGTCCCGGCAAAACCACCCCCATGCACCCGAAACGCCCCCCGCCCCGCCAAAATTTCATCACACAAACCCAACGTCACCCCCACCGCCTGCCGGGTCGTCGACCCCAATGGAAACACATTCTGCAAATACATGTGCGAAGACCGCCCCGACTCCCCCACCAAAGTCAGAAAAGCCGCGACATTCCCCTCCGCCAACGCCTCCACCTCCCGCTGACAACGCGCGTTGTCGGCATAAAAATGCAAAGCCCGCAAAACCGCCCGGTCGCCGGCAACCTTCCGGACCGCCGCAATGTCGGCCAGGAACTCCGCCCGCCCCACTTCACGCAAGAACTTTTTCCCGAAGTGGTGCGCCACCGCTTCCATTTCCCTGGGAATGGGACTGTACTCGTCAGTCATGTCGGCGTGGTCCGCACCTGAATCAATGATGCACAAGGCATAACCCGCCGCCCGCAAGTCGAAGCTGACTTTGCGAATCAGCGGCTCGGAAATTTTCTGGAAATCGATAAAACAAACCCCGCCCATGGCGCAAGCCACCTGGTCCATCAAGCCGCAAGGTTTACCGAAAAAATGATTCTCGGCATAACGGCCGATGATCGCCGTCTCCACCGGCGTCACCACGCCGCCGGCATACAGATGGTTCACAATCGTCCCGAGCATCACTTCGTAGGCCGCCGACGAAGACAGCCCCGAACCCTTGAGAACGTTCGAAGTCAGGCAGGCGTCGAAACCGGCCACCGGAAAACCCCGCTCCCTGAACTGGGCGGCAATGCCCCGCACCAGCGCCCGCGAATCGTTGAACTCGGCCGGGTTCGGCTTAAGATCGTCCAGGGGAATGACCAGCCCGGGAAACCCCTCCGACTCGACCCGGATTTCCGGCCGGCTGTTCGGACCCGCCACGGCAATGACATCCAAATCGACCGAACCGGCCAGGACGCAACCGTGTTGATGATCCGTATGATTGCCGCCGATTTCCGTCCGGCCGGGGGTCGAGAACAAGGCGGCTTTACCGTCACGGCCAAAACGTTCGCCAAACCGCTCCAATAATTTTCCGTAACGTTTGGCTCCCCCCGCCGCGCCCAGCGGCGTGCTTTTGTACAACGGTTCGACTTGACCGGCAAGTTCACCCGACGCGACCGCCGCGGCGAGTTCATGCCAGGATTTCAGGGCTGTTTCCAAGTTGCTCTCCCAATCATGCTATACCGAACGCGTTCGGTATGTACCGGACGCGTTCGGTATATAACCGCTTTAGTGCTTTTCACCCGCCTGTCCGTAATACGCACCAGGCCCGTGTTTCCTTAGATAATGCTTCTGGAGAATATAGCCGGGGATTGCCGACAGCCCGGGGCTAACCGCATTCGACAGGATGGCCATTTTCGCCACGCTTTCGAGAATCAGCCCATTGTCGGCGGCGGCAAGTGGATTGCCGCCCCACGCGAAAGGACCGTGGCGGCTGAGGACCGCGCCCGGGTATTCGAGAGGCTTCAGGCGGTTCTTCGCATAATGCTCGATAATCGACGTTCCGGTAGCCGCTTCGTAATTCGCCGCCACCTCCTCTTCCGTAAGCGCCCGGATGCAGGGAATGTCACCGGGGCAGAAATCGGCGTGGGTCGTGCCGTAACAGGGTATCGGGGAACAGGCTTGCGCGAAAGCGGTGGCGTAGGTCGAATGGGTGTGGACAATCCCCCCCACTTCCGGCCAGGCCTTGTACAGCTCCAGATGGGTCGGCGTGTCGGAACTCGGGCGAAGTTTACCCTCGACCACTTTGCCAGCCAAATCGACCACCACCAAATCCTCCGGCCGCAGGTCCTGGTAGGAAACGCCGGAGGGCTTGATCACCACCAGGCCCCGCTCCCGATCGATGCCGCTGGCGTTCCCCCAGGTCAGGACCACCAGACCGTTCTCGACCAGCTGCAAATTCGCCCGGAAAACCGTCTGCCGCAATTTGTCAAGTGACATGCCGGGTTTACCTCCGCTGCTTGTAGCGGTCGAAAATCACCGCGATGAGAAGAATGAGGCCGCGGGCCACGTACTGGTAGAAGGTGGGGACGTTCAACAGATTCATGGCGTTCTGGACAATGCCCATAATCAGGACGCCGGCGAGGGCGAACCAAATCGAGGCGATGCCGCCGGCCATGGAGATGCCGCCGAGAACGCAGGCGGAGATGACGTCCAGCTCGAAGCCCTGGGAGGTCATGGGTTGACCCGAAGTCATGCGGCTGGCGAGGACGATGCCGGCGAAGGCGGCCATGATGCCGTGGATGACAAAGAGGGAGAGCTTATGTTTGGCGACCCGGATACCGGAGAGGTTCGCCGCTTCTTCGTTCCCGCCGATGGCTAGGGTGTTCCGGCCGTAGGCGGTTTTCTCGAGAATGATTCCGAAGACGATGAAGCAGAAAACGGTGATGAAAACCGGGATGGGAATGCCTTGATCCGCCGGAATGGTCTTGTTGCCGAGAAGGAAGAACTGTTCCTGGGTGATGCCGACGGCGCGGCCGTCGCCGATGATGTAGCCGAAGCCGCGGGTAATTTGCATGGTCGCGAGGGTGGTGATGAGGGCATTGATTTTCGCGTAGGCAATGGTCATGCCGTTCACCAGGCCGACCAGGAGGCCAATCGCCAGGGCGGCGGCGATGCCGATGGCTATGCTGCCGGTTTTATTGATGACCTGGGCCGCGACGACCCCGGAGCAGGCGATGACGGCCCCGCAGGACATGTCGAAGTTGCCGCTCGCCAGGACCAGCATCATGGTGCAGGCCACCATGCCGGTCATGGAGACGGCGAGGGTGAGGGACTTCATGTTGAAGCGGCTGGCGAAACCGGGCACGAACAAGGCGCAGGCGATGGCCAGACCGACCAGGATGACGATCATGCCGTAGTCTATCCATATGGTCTTGGCAAAGGACATTTGCTTTTCATTGGCGAGTGGCTGGGCAGTCATCTTCTTCCTTCCCCTTTTGCGAAGTTTTGCGGAGGGGCGATCCAACCGCCAATCGTCGCTCCGTAAAAATCATTTTACAAATGTTTCCGGGTTAATGGATTTTCAAAATCGCCCCGCGGCGGTTTGCCTGGCGATTTCGGAAACTTCCGTCATTTCATCCGCACCGACTTGGCGTGCTTCCTCGACTCCTGCGGGAGTGCCATCGACAAAATCCTCTCCGGACTCGCATCCGCGCGGGTCACCTCCCCAACCATGTCGCCTTCCGAAAAGACCAGGATGCGATCGGAAATCCCCAGCACCTCCGGCAGTTCCGACGACACCGCCACCACCGCGATGCCCTCGCCGGCCAAACGGTAGATGATGTCGTAAATCTCCGACTTGGCGCCGACGTCGATGCCGCGGGTCGGCTCGTCCAACAGCAGCACCTGAATCCGCTCCGCCAGCCAGCGCGCCAAAATCACCTTCTGTTGATTGCCGCCGGAGAGGTTCTTGACCAATTGCCGCTGGGACGGGGTCTTGATGCCGAGTTCGCGAATCTTCTCCATCACGTTCGCGTACTCCCAGTTGCTGTCCAGGAAGCAGAAATTCTTGTGGTGCCGCCGCGCCGAAATGTTGGTGTTTTCCTGGACCGACAAGCCGGGGATAATCCCCTCCTTCTTGCGGTCCTCGGGGCAGAGCATGATGCCTTGGCGGATGGCGTCGGTGGGATTGTTGATGGTGATGGGCTGGCCGTTGAGTTCGACGCTGCCGCTGCTGCGGGGAACGACCCCGAAAATCAGCCGCATCAATTCGGTCCGTCCCGCCCCGACCAATCCGAACATGCCGACGATTTCCCCCTTCTTCACCGAAAAGGAAACCGGGCTGTTGATGCCGGGGCCGCTCATCCCCGAGACCTTCAGGGCGACCCCGCCGGTCGAACGGGGCTTGTAGCCGTAAATGTCCACGATCTCCCGGCCGACCATGTCCTTGACGATGTCGTCGCGGGTGAGTTTTTCCATCGTCCGGGTCGTGCGCACGTGCTGGCCGTCCCGGAAGACGGTCACCGAATCGCAGACTTCGAAAATTTCCTCGAGCCGGTGCGAGACATAGAAAATGACTTTCCCCTGTTCCCGCAATTTCTTGATGATTTTAAACAGCACCTCCGTCTCGCGGCTGGAGAGGGAACTGGTCGGCTCGTCGAAGGCGATGACCTTGGCATTCCTGGTCAGGGCCTTGGCGATTTCCACCATCTGCCGTTGTCCGATGGACAGCCGGCCGACCCGCATGCCGGGACTGACGTCGTTCAGGCCGACCTCGGCCATGCTGGCCCGGGTGCGTTCCCAGAGTTCGCCCTGCCTGATGAACATGGCGCCGGTCGGGAGGTGGCCGAGATACATGTTCTCGGCGATGGAAAGCTGGGGAACGAGCTGAAGCTCCTGATAAATAACCGCAATCCCGGCGTCGATGGCCTGGGAGGTGTTTTCAAAGACTAGGTTGTCCTGGCCAGCCAGGCGAAGATGGCCGGCGGTGGGTTTGTGGGCACCGGAAAGAATTTTCAGGAGGGTCGATTTGCCCGCCCCGTTTTCGCCGACCAGGGCGCGAACGGAGCCTTCGGGGACGCTGAAATTGATGTTCTGGAGCGCTTTAACGCCGGGGAATTCCTTGCCGATATTCTTGAACTCTAGGTAATCCGTGCTGATGGAGGCGGTCACTGGGGTCTCCTGGGGGATCTGCCGAAAATGAAAACGCCTTCGGTTTGGAACTCGTGGAAAATCATTTTTGACGAGCCCTTATTCGGCCGCTGGCAAAAAACCGCCTGTTCGCGGGGCGGTTCCCGCGAACAGGCGTCGTTCTCTCTAAACCTAGTCCATCATCCCTTCTTCCTTCAGGACCGCGATGAAGTTGTCGCGGGTGATGAGGCGGCCGACCGTCCGGGTGTCGAGGGGCGGCATCTTGCCGTCCTTGACCCATGCGTGCATCATCTTCGCCGATTCGTAACCTTCCACGCCGGCCAGTCCGAGAATCGAACCGAAGAACGGCGTCGGGCTCGGCTTCTTCAATTCGTCGATGCAGTCGGTGCCGTTGATGCCGACGGCGATCGCGTTCTGGGCGGTGATGCCGCGGCCTTCCAGGGCGCGGACCGCGCCGAGAACCGAATTGTCGTTCGGGCCGCCGACAATCCAGAACTTGACGTCCGGGTGACGGGTCAGGGCGGTGTTCGCGGCGTCCAGCGCGGTGGGGATTTCCATGCGCTGCTGGATCGGGGCTTTCCAGATGCGGTCCTTCGGGAAGCCCATTTCGATGGCCTGGGCCATGGCGCCTTCGGTGCGTTCACGGGTGGTGTCCAGTTCCTCGAAGGTGGTGAGGAGGAAGCCGACCTGGTTCTTGTCCCAGCCGCGCTTGTTCATTTCGTCAATCAGGGCCTTGCCCATCTGGCGGCCGATTTTCTCCGCCGACATGCCGATGTAGGGGACTTCTTCCATGTACTTGCCGTCTGCGCCGATGAAGCGGTCGTCGACCGCCATGACCTTCAGGCCGTTCGCCTTGGCCTTGGACACGATGGCGGGGCCGAGTTTGACGTCGGGGGTGCAGATGACGAAGCCCTTGGCGCCGGCGGCGGCGAGGTTGTCGATGGCGTTCAGGGTCTTTTCACCGTCCGGCACGCCAATCTTGATCACTTCGAAGCCGATTTCCTTGCCGGCCTTTTCGGCGAACTTCCATTCCACCTGGAACCAGGGTTCTTCCGGCTGCTTGACCAGGAAGCCGATTTTCTCCGCCGCCATGCCGATGGTGGCGGACAACATCACCGCCGCCGCGAGACCGAGTACCAATGCGCGAATTCTTGCCATTACGTCCTCTCCTTTGTTCAATAGAAAAGTGTCAGCCTTACTGCCGCCAAACATCCGAATAACGAAAATGACCCGCTTCACCCCTTCGCCGCCACGGCCGGGAAAAACCGCGCCACCGCCGTCTTGACGAACCTTTCCATCAGCGGAAAAAAGTACTGCGCCACCGGGCCAATCAGGAGCGAAAACCCGCGCCAGACCCTGCACGAAAGTCGTGAACGGATCCGACCCGAGAGCCGGCAGGAGGAACAGGGTCACGCCCAAATGCGCGATGCATAGACCCAGCAACATCAATACCAGGCGAAAAAGCCATTCCGCCGGCGTCCTGCCGCCGGCTTGGTGCCGAAAGGCGCCGCCGGGGTTTTCAGCCCCCGGGGCGCCTTCCCTGCCAGCTTCGTTCACTCGGTGATCCCCTCGTCCTTAAGAATCTGCCGGAAGGTCGCGCGGGTGATGAGGTTGCCGACCGTCCTGGTGTCCAGGGCCGGCGCCTTCCCCTTGGCGACCCATTCGTACATCATCTTCGCCGTTTCGAAACCGTGTTCGCGGGCGGAAAGAAGGAACGAGCCGTAGAAGGAGGTGGCCTGGGACTTTTCGAGTTCCGGCAGGCAGTCGGTGCCGTTGATGCCGACCGCGACCGCGTCCCCGACCTTCACGCCCCGGCCTTCCAGCGCCCGCACGGCGCCGAGTACGCAGGAGTCGTTCCCACCGGCCACAATCCACTTCTTGACTTCGGGATGGCGGGTGATGAGGGTATTGGCGGCGTCGAGGGAGGTGGGGATTTCCATGCGGCCCTGGATGGGGGCCTTGTAGACCTGCGCCTTGGGGAAGCCGAGTTCGATCGCTTTTTCGATGGCGCCTTCGGTGCGGTCCTGAATGGTGGGGAGTTCGTCGAAAGTCATGACCATGAAGCCGACATCCTTCATGTCCCAGCCGTGGGCCTTGATTTGGCCTACGAGCGTTTCCCCGACCGCATTGCCGATTTTACGGGCGGAAATCCCCAGATAGGGCACGTCCACCATGTCCTTGCCGTCCGGCCCGACGAAGCGGTCGTCGACGGCGAGAACTTTGAGGCCGTTCGCTTTCGCCTTGGCGACGATAGCGGGACCGAGGAGAACGTCGGGCGTGCAGATGACGAAGCCTTTCGCGCCGGCGGCAGCGAGATTGTCGAGGGCGTTCAAGACTTTTTCGCCGTCGGTGGCGCCGATTTTGATGACTTCGAAGCCGAATTCCTTGCCGGCCTGGTCGGCGAACTTCCACTCGAGCTGGAACCAGGGTTCCTCGGGCTGCTTCACCAGGAAGCCGATTTTCTCACCGGCGAGGGTGAGGCCGGACAGACACAGGCAGAACAGGACGGCGGCGACTTTCAGACGCAGAAATGCCATGTTTTCTCCTTGTAAAAAGACGGGGAAGGAACGGTGGCCAAGGCCAAATCAACATTTTGCAAAGCGGGGGAAATCCACTATTTACCGAACAATTCGAAAATGTTCTCGCCCGGATAGGGAAGCGTTTCCGGAAGCGGCGTGCCGATGTCCTCGACCCCCAGCAGCTTCACCGCCTCGTAAAGAAGCTTGCCGGCTTTCTTGAACGCCACCGCGCCATGGTGCGGATAGCCCTTACCGACCAGAATGTGCCGGTAGAAGCGGGCGAAACCGGGAATCGCGAACACCCCGGTGCCGCCGAAGGTCTGCGGATCGACGTTCAGGATGCTCCCCTCGGCGATGTAACTGCACAGGTGGCCGGCCGGGTTCGACTGCAAACGGAAGAAGGTGATGGGACCGTGCTTCAACTGGCCTTCCAGGGTCCCCCGGGTGATGACCGGTTCGGCGCCGTTCTCCATGCCGCGGTTCATGATCAGCTGGTACTTCAGACTGCAATTTTCCAAACACTCGCAGCAGGTGTTGCCGCAGTGGAAGCCCATGAACAGATCCTTCACCTTCGCGCCTTCCAGGTTCGTGCCCGAGGGGAGGACGTCCGGCGGGACGGAATTATTGATGTCGAGAAGCGTCGCCGGAACCAGGGTCGCGCACATGGCGATGAACTCGGACAAGGCGCCGTACATGTCGACTTCGCAGGACACCGGGATGCCCCGGCCGGTCAGACGCGAATTGACGTAACAGGGAACGAAGCCGAAGGCTTTCTCGAAAGCGGGCCAGCACTTGTCCGCGAAGGCGGCGAATTTGCTGGCGCCGAGGTTCGCGTCCTTCCACTTCAGGAGGGTGACTTCCAGCTGCGCCAGTTTGGGGAGAAGATCCGGATAGGGATTGCGGCCGGCCAATTGCTTGTCCATGTCGGCGGCGATATCCTTGATCCAGGACTGTTCCTTCGCCGCGTCCTTGAAGGCTTCGAAGAGATCGAGTTCCGAATTCTCCTGCACTTCGACGCCCATGTCGTAGAAGGGCTTGATGGGGGCGTTGCAGGCCAGGAAATCGTAGGGGCGGGGGCCGAAGGTGAAGATTTTCAGGCTCCGGACACCGATGATGACCCGGGCGATATTGACGAAATCGGCGGCCTGGGCGGAAATTTGCTCGGGGAGGCCCACGGGATGCTGGGGGATGTAGGACTTGATGCCGCGCAGCTGCTGGTTATAGGAATTATTCAGGAGGCCGCACAGGGCGTCGCCGCGATCCGCCTGGAGGACGTTCCTGTCCTCTTCGGCGGCGGCCGCCACCATGGCGGGACCGGCGAATTTCTGCATGAGAAGCGTGGTGGGGCCTTCGGGTCCGAAATTGCCCAGGAAAACCAGAAGCGCGTTCGCGCCGGCCTTTTTCAGATCTTCGAGGGCCGACATGGCGTCAAGCTCGTTCTCTATAATCACCGGGCAGATATAATGCGGGACGTTATCCTTCTTGAGGCAGGATTCGAGCAGGCCGAGGCGCTTCTTGGTGAGGCTGGCGGGGAAACAGTCGCGGGAAACGCCGACCACCCCGAGTTTGACTTCCGGCATGTTGACGAGTTTGTGGGTCATGAAATGTTCTCCTGTAGGGATTTATCGGTTTACCTCACCGCGACTGCAGCCGCTTGTTCAGGAGCTGCTGAATGCTGATGAACAGGAACAGTAACGCCCCGATGAAAATCTTCGCCCACCAGTTGTTCAAATTACCCTGGAAAGTGATGAGCGTTTGAATCAATCCTAAAATCAAGACCCCCATGAGCGTCCCCGGCACACCGCCGACGCCCCCGGTCAGGAGCGTGCCGCCGATGACCGCCGAGGCGATGGCGTCCATCTCCAGCCCCACGAAGGAACTGGAATTCCCCGACTGCATGTAGAAAGTCACCACACAGCCGGCCGCCGCCGCGCAGAACCCCGACAAGGCATAAATGAACACTTTCATCCGGTCCACCGGCACCCCCATCAGCCGCGCCGAGGATTCGTTCGAACCTATGGCGTAGACGTAACGGCCGAAACGGGTGTAGGCGAGGAGCAGGGTTCCCAAGACCACGAATATGATAAGGCATTGGGCGGTGAAGGGAAGACGTATTTTTCCCTGCAGGGGAATGGCCAGCGAGCGGATGGTTTGGGAGTAGAAGGGATGCTTGATGGCGATGGAGACGTCGTTGATGATGAAACCGACCCCGCGCGCGAAAAACATGCCGGCCAAAGTCACCAAAAACGGCGGCAGATTGAAAAAGCTGATTATCCAGCCCTGGACCGCGCCGAAAAGCGCCCCCAGACACAGGGCCGCCAGCATGATCGGCACCGGATGGAAGCCGTTTTGCACGTTCTGGGCGATGAAAATGGTGGTGAAGGCGATGACCGAGGCGACCGACAGATCAATCCCCCCGGAAATAATCACGAAGGTCATCCCCACCGCGGCGATGCCGGTGAAGGCGTTGTCGCCAAACAAATTGACGACGACCCGCAGGTTGAGGAAATTATTGAAGTACACCGCCCCGCAGGCGAACAACAAGAACAGCACGCCGGCGGTGATGGATAGGGTCAGGTAACGGCGATTCATGAATACCCCCCGAAAAGCTGGAAAACATCGTTCCGTAAAACCACTCACACCACCTCGCGCCGGCTGGCCAAATACCGCTTCACCCGCTCCGACTGCAACAAGCACACCGCCAAAATCACCAAAGCCTTCGGCACCGGCGCCACCACCGGACTCACGTCCTTCGCGTACATCGTCGTGGTAAGCGTCTGAATCAGGAGCGCCCCCACCACCGAACTCACCAGGTAAAAACGCCCGCCGGTCATCGCCGTCCCGCCGATGACCACGGACATTATGGCGTCAAGTTCGAGGTTCAGGCCGATGTTGTTCGCATCGGCCGAACGGATGTTCGAAGTCGCGACCAGCCCCGCCACCGCCGCGCAGAAGCCGCAAAACACGTACACGAGATACTTGATCAGCCGCGAATTCAAACCGCCCCGCCGGGCCGCGACCTCGTTGTCGCCGACCGACTCGATCATGTAGCCGACGGCACTGCGGCGGGTGAAAATCCAGGTGATCGCCAGCATGATCAGGAGCAGGATAAAGGGGAAAGGCAGAACGACAAAACCGTTTCCAATAAAAGTGAGGGTCGGATTATTGAAAATGATGATTTGCCCATTGGTGATCAGTTGCGCCACCCCGCGTCCCGCGACCATGAGAATCAACGTCGCCACCATCGGCGGAATACCCATGATCGCCACCAGGAAACCGTTCCACATCCCGGCGACAATCCCCAAAACCAGCGCCGCGATAATGCAATGCTCCGGCGGATAACCCAATTCCTTCGACATCGTCGCCATCATCGCCCCGGCAATCGCCATGACCGCGCCGACCGAAAGGTCGATGCCGCCGCAGGCGATGACCAGGGTCATCCCCAGGGACAGAATCCCCACTTTCGAGGCGTGGTTGATGATGTCCACCGGGACGCCGTAGATATGGTTCTCGCGCCACTCGAGATGATAGAATTGGGGAGTGAAGAAGAGATTGAAGAGAAGCAGGCAGGACAAGGCGATGAGCGGCCAGAAGACGACGTTTTTACTGCGCCGGGTATAATACAGGAGGGCCAGGAGAATGACCCAGAACAGGGCTATGACGACTATGCGCATGGGGGGTTGTTCTCCATTCAGATGCTCTTCGTTTCGCGAGAGAATTCCTTGGCCTGATTGGCGATGGTGTGCAGAATCTTCTGCTCGGACAAATCCTCGCCCGACAATTCGGCAATCTTCTCGCGGTCGCGAAGAACCATGACCCGCTGGCTGTTGCGGACCACTTCCTCGAGTTCGGAACTGATGAGAAGAATGCTCATGCCTTCGGAACGGAGGCGCTGGATCAATTCCTCGATTTCCGCCCGGGCGCCGACGTCGATGCCGCGGGTCGGCTCGTCAAGAATCAACAAACGCGGATGCACCGCCAGCCAGCGGGCGATAATCACCTTCTGCTGATTGCCGCCGGACAGGTTCTTGACCAATTGCTCCCGCGACGGGGTCTTGATGTTCAGGGCCTTGATGAAGGAATCGGCGATTTCGTTCGCCTTCCAGGACGGTATTTTCCTCAAGGGCCCGAGCTTCGCCTGCACGGCGAGAACGATGTTTTCCTTGATGGAAAGATTGGGGATGATGCCGGAATACTTGCGGTCCTCGGTCAACATGCCAAAGCCGAAACGCATCGCCTTCGCCGGCGAATCGAACACAAGGTTCCTGCCGTCAACCTCGATGCGGCCGGAGTCCGGTTTGTCGACCCCGAAAAGCAGGTTCGCCGTCTCCGAACGGCCGGAACCCAAAAGCCCAGCCAGCCCCAAAACCTCCCCTTCCTTCAGGTCGAAGTCTATGGGACTCAACGACCCCTTGCGGCCGAGACGCCGCGCCGACACCACGGTCTTGCGGCCGGAGTCGGTGGTGACCACGGTGCGCTTTTCGAGCTGCTTGACTTCGTCTATATTCTTCCCCATCATCTTCGACACCAGGTCGAGACGGGGCAGGTTTTCTATGGGAAATTCCCCGACCAATTCGCCGTTCCTTAAAACGGTGATGGTGTCGGAGACACGGTAGACCTGGTCCAGGAAGTGGGTCACGAAAATGATGCCCATTCCCTTGTCCTTGAGGTTTTTCATGATGCGGAAGAGCTCGTCCGACTCCGCCTCGTCCAGGCTGGAAGTCGGTTCGTCCAGAATCAATACCCGCGCGTCCACGTCCAGGGCGCGGGCAATCGCCACCATTTGCTGGATGGCGATGGAATTGTCGGACAGCTGGCTGTCGACGTCGATGTCGATCTTGAGATCAAGACGCTTCAGGGCGTTCCGGGCCCGGGCCCGGAGCTTACTCCAGCGAATCACCCCCAGCGTCCGGTCCTCGCGGCCGAGGCAGATGTTGTCCGCCACGGTCAGGGGGGGAATCAGGGTCACTTCCTGGGAAACGGTGGAAATGTGATAATGCTCGGCGTCCCTGGGGGAAGTGGGGGCAATGCGCCGCCCCTCCATGTCAATGTTGCCGCCGTCCCCGGGGTAAACCCCGGTCAACACCTTGATGAGGGTCGACTTCCCCGCCCCGTTCTCGCCCATCAGGGCGTGAATCTGGTGGGTTTTCAAGGTAAAATCGACTTTGGACAAAGCGCGGACGCCGGGGAAAAACTTGTCGATGCCGCGCATGGTCAGGAGGACTTCCTGGGACATCTGCGTTCCTCAATATTGGGGCAGCACTAAAAATGCTATTTTTAGAGGTGTCCATTGGTGAATTTGCACTAATCGGGACTGTCTGTCTGATCCTTGATAGCCAACAATTGCTCCAATTATACCGGTTCAGCCTCTGCCAACACCTTTTCTCGGAACTTCTCCGGCAAATCTCCAGGCGTTACCACCTCCACCCTTACTTCAAGTAAATCCTCCAACTCGCTTTGCAATCCCCCCAAATCAAACAAAGTGGCTCCTGGAAGCACATCCACCAGTAGGTCCAAGTCGCTTTTATCCGTGTCGATTCCGTGCAAAACTGAACCGAACACCCGTGGATTGATCGCCCGATATCGCCCAGCCGCTTCACGGACAGCCCGGCGGTGTAAATTAAGGGCGACAGAAGGCTTCATTCCTTGGCTCCATGATCATTGCACCGCGTTTGGTATTGTACGGAATGGCGATTAAACCGCTAATCGCCATTCCGCTGAACGATTGGTTTGGATTTCAGGTTCTTCCGTTTTTCAAAATCGCCAGGCGGCGGTTTGCCTGGTGATTTCGAAAATTCCGCTTAGTACAGCGACTTGCGCCAGGGGAGGAGCGCTTCGGCGCAGAAGTAATCGTAAGTGCCTTCGTTCGAGTAGACGACCTTCGGAATCGACTTGCCGGCGACGATGGCTTCGACCATGTCGTAGAACTGGGGGCCGATCAGGGGGTTGCATTCGACGGTGCAGTGCATCTTGCCCTGGGCGATGGCTTCGAAGGCGTCGGCGATGGCGTCGACACCGATAATCAGGCATTCCTTGCCGGGATTGACGCCGGCTTCCTCGAGAGCCTGGATGGCGCCGAGAACCATGTCGTCATTGTGGCCGTAGATAATCTTGCGGGCGGCCTTGGACCATTCCGGCGACTTGATGAAGGCTTCCATGACTTCCTTGCCCTTGGCGCGGGTGAAATCGCCCGACTGCGACTTGACGATCTTCAGGCCGGGGTGCTTGGCGATGATGTTTTCGAAACCTTTCTTGCGATCGATGGCGGGGGCGGCGCCGACGGTGCCGACCAGTTCGAACACTTCGCCGGAAACGTCGCCGTAACGGCCCTTCAGTTCACGAACCAGCCAATTGCCGGCGTTTTCGCCTTCCTTGGTGAAGTTCGAACCGATGAAGGACACGTAGAGGCTGTCGTCCGAGGTGTCGACGGTGCGGTCGGCGAGAATCACCGGGATGCCCGCTTCCTGCGCTTCGCGGAGAACCGGTTCCCAGCCGGAGTTCACCACCGGCGGCAGGCCGATGACGTCCACGCCCTGGGCGATGAAGGAACGGATGGCCTTAATCTGGTTTTCCTGCTTCTGCTGGGCGTCGGAGAAAATCAACTTGATGCCGCGCTTGGCCGCTTCACCCTTGATCGAATCGGTGTTGGCGGTGCGCCACATCGATTCGGCGCCGAGCTGCGCGAAACCGACGGTGATTTCCCCGGCGACCGCCACCACGCCGGCCAATACAAACGCCACTGCCAGTGCCAAAACCTTTTTCATGTCTTCTCCTTAAATAAAGCTTCCCGACGAAAAACCGCATGGCAAGATGCCGAATTAATTTGCATGACGCCGTAAAGCGCCAATCCGCCCCGACGTCGACAAAAATTCCGCGCCCAAGCCCCTGGATGGCGAAATCCAGGCGGCGGGGGAATTGCTGCGAATTTGGCATGTCGGTGCAGAGCAGCCTACCAATTGTGCTTCGACTCGCCTTATTACTTTTCACGATGTTTCAAAAAGAAAACGGGAGTTTCGCCGCAACAATTCAAGTATAATGGCATAGAAATGACGCGTAGCAAATAGACTGGCGAGTACCTGGAGTGTGGTGCCCGGAATAAAAATTCACAACCGCATGGTTTTTGCGTCTGTATATTTCCTTATTCAGGCGGTTTGTCGCATCCCCTTTTTTTACACAGTATAACCGCCTTTTTTCTTCATGCAATGGATTTTTTCTCTAATTGCCATGCACTTTTTTTTCGACCCCGCCTTTTTCGGCCGTATTTCGCGCCACGACGGCAAATCCGGGCCGCGGATAAAATACCGCTTGAAAACGCCACGGTAGTTTGGTTAAAATATCCTTGGAGAATTGTACATTTTACCGAACGGGTTCAGTCTCCGTAAACAACGCCGCCGGCCAAACTCGGGATAATCATGACTACACAAGAAACGAGCCGTATCTCCTCCCGCCTCTTCAGCAACACCTCCATCCGCAGGAGGAACATCCCCGACGGCGTCACGGTGAAATCCATTTTCGAGGAGGCCTCCCGCGAAGCGTACCGCCACAAATGGATCGAAAGCGAAAAGGCCGGCTACGATATCGGCGACGGCGCCATCGAAGACTGGCACCGCCGTTATTGGCACCAATTCGTGCGCGAACGCTGGATTCAGCACATCCGTGGGGAAATTTTCTGGCGCGAACTCGACAACGACGATTTCGCCATTCTCGAACGCGATTTCCTCGACTGCCGCGAACTCTCCAAAACCATCGCCGCCATGCTGGAAAACGGCGGCGAAAACCTCGATATCGTCCAGTGGGCCATCAACACCGGGCAGGACATCCCCACCGTCATCCATATCCTCGGCCGCCTGGACTTGAACGCCCACCGCCTGGCTTCGAAATTGGACTCCACCGGTTCCGAATTCGTCAAAAATATCCGCGCCCGGCACCGGCCCCGCGCCATCGTCGTCGACGACGACCCCGACGTCCGGCTGCTCCTGCGCTCCCTCCTCGAATTCGAGCAGATGGAGGTCGTGGAAGCGACCACCGGCGAGGAGGCGATGGAAATCGTCCAGTCCCGGCGCTTCGACCTGTTCATCCTCGACCTCCGCCTCCCCAAGCGCCACGGGGCGGAAATCGCCTATTACCTCCGCCGCCACGGCGTGCACCGCTTCATCGTCGCCATCGGCGCCAGCCTCGACGAATGGCACGAATGCGACCTCTACGACTGCGGCTTCACCCACCTCCTGAAAAAACCCTTTCCCCTGCCCCGCATGGCGCTGATCGCCCGGGACGTCATCCAGTCCATCGCCAATAAATAAGAGCTTGCCCTATGCCGCGCGGGCCCCACATACCGACGCGGCGCGCCGGGGTTTTTGCCCAGGGGAAAATCCCCCCAGGGGCGGCCCCGCCCCCGCGACGCGGCGGGGGTGGGGGG
>JAVBRG010000028.1:0-11560 GCA_031548195.1 Planctomycetota bacterium
GTTTTCGCCGATGTGCCATTTGCCGATGGCCTGGGTGGTGTAGCCTTGCCGGCGCAGCAGCTCGGGCAGGGTGGTCGCGCCTTGCAGGCCGCCGGGCTGACCGTACATCGGCGGGCGGACGATGCCGTGGTGGGGGGCGTACTGGCCGGTCATGATGGTGGCGCGGGTGGGGGAGGAAGTGGGCTGGGAGTAGGCGGAGGTGAGGATAAGCCCCTGGCTGGCGATGGCGTCGGCGTAGGGGGTTTGGTTGCCGACCGAGCCGCCGCCGCCGTTGAAGCCGAAGTCGAACCAGCCGACGTCGTCCATGAGGAAGATGAGGAGGTTCGGCTTTTTCCCGGACTTCTTTTCGTAGTCGGCCAGCTTTTGCCTGACTTCGGCGTCCTGCTGCTGATGCAGCATTACCGGCATGAACTTGGGGGCGACGGGGGTGGTGGAACGTCCGAGGTACTGGTTGGGGTGGTCGTAGCCGGCGAAACCGGGGCGGGTGGTGGGGACGTTTGGGGTGCCGGCATCGGCGGCCATGCCGAGTCCGGCACAGCCCGCCAGGGGTAGGGTGGAAACGGCCAGTCCTTGCAGCAGATTTTTCCAGGGTATGTTGTTTAACATTGCGTCTGTCTCCTTTTTTCCCGCCACCGCTTTCCGGCTTGACCAGGGTTTGTCAGCAAGCAGGTTAAGGTTCACGGGAATAATTATCTACAGTTTAACTTACATCGTTTACAATGCCTCAAGCGCATCATAGACCGATAACTTCTCTAAATCCAGCACTATTTAATTATTTTTTCGAAAAAAGTTGTCATTGGCAAAATACTCGTCTCATATTTGCGTTTATATTTCCTTGCGATGTAAATATTTAGTGTGAATATTACCGGTTTAATTTACACCCAAAAAAATAGTGTTCGCAGCCGGCTTGGCCCTACCCCATTTCCTTACCCCCGGCCGATTGTGGTTGAACCCGGTCGTCCTTCCAGATACACTGTAGGATGCGGTAAACCGTATCCACCCCTGGGAAAATACGCCTCATGCGCCACTGCCGAATAACCCTCGAATACGACGGAACCGCCTACAGCGGTTGGCAATGCCAGAAAAACGCCCCCTCCATCCAGGAAGAGCTGGAAAAGGCGGCCGCGCGGCTCGCCGGTCGCAACGTGCGCGCCCGCGGCGCGGGCCGGACCGATTCCGGCGTCCACGCCCGGGGACAGGTGGCCGTCCTGACCCTGCCGGCCGGCATCCCGGTCGACAAAATTCCGGAAGCCCTGAACAGCCGGCTGCCGGAGGACATCGCCGTGATCTCCGCCCGGCCGGCGGCGGAAAACTTCGACCCCCGGCACGACTGCGTCATGAAACAGTACTCCTACTCCTTCACCCACGGACCCGTTCGGCCGGCCTTGGGGAACAAACGCTCCTGGCACACCAAGCGCCGCCTGGACCTCCACGCCATGCGCAAAGCCGCCGCCCTGTTCGCCGGCTGGCACGACTTCACCTCGTTCTGCAACCGGGAACTGGCCGAAGGGGATAACCGCCGCGAACTCGCCAGAAGCGAACTGCTGGAGCTTCCGCCCGACTCGGCCGGCCGGGGGCGTTTACTGTATGTGGCGGAAAGCCGGGGGTTCCTGTACAATCAGGTGCGGGCCATGGCGGGCACGCTGTTCGGAGTGGGGTCGGGGCGTTATCAGCCGGAGGACCTGGCAGGGATTTTCGCCGCCCGCGACCGCGCCCAGGCCGGCGAAAGCGCGCCGCCGTGGGGGTTATGCCTGGAATGGGTGTTGTACCCGGGGGAAGCGAGACCGCCGGACGGTGCGGGATTGTGTTAATTGATGTATTTTGCCTGGATTTCCAGGGTTTTTGATTTTACAAAATCGCCATTCGGCGGTTTGGACGGTGATTTTGCCCAAGTTCGGTTTTTAAAATGAAAAACACCATGCAGCCATACCGCAGACAAACCCGGGAAGCGGAGGAAGACCCCGAGGACCGCCATTTCACCTATGGCCGGCCCTCCGCCCCCGCCTGGATTGCCGCGGCGGCGGTGGCTTTCGCCTTTTTCCTTTTGGGAGGTTTCATCAAGACCTACCGCCAGCTTGACGCTCTGCGGGACGAATCCCGCCAGGAAATCGCCGAACTTAGGGAGGCTGTCCGCCGCCTCCAGGCCCAGTCCACCTCGACCGCTCCCGTTCGGCCCTCTGCCCCCCTGTCCCAACTGGAAACGTTACCCTCCCCCCCCTTCAGGAACGACCGCCCGGCCCGGTCGGCACGCGTGGAAAGGAGCCGGGACACCCGGCAAGCCTACCGGCCGGATCCACGCTTCCCTTCGACCGAACCGCTAAATCCCATTCCGGCGAACCGCGCCCTTCCCGGCGTTCGTCCGGCAAACTCCCCCCCGCCCGCCTCGGCCGGCGATTTGGCGTTACAGAATCTCCCCGCCGGCATCGGCTTCGCCCCGGACGGGGAGGATCTGCGGCGCATGTCCCCGCCCGCCCGGAACGGCAACGCCCCGACGGACGATCTCGCCCATTCACCCGCCGGCGGCGGTTACCGGGTGGTGTCGATTTCCAATGCCCAAAAACGGGTCATGGTCGAGGGAGGCCGCGATTTGGGCCTGGGCGAAGGCGCCCGGTTGGAACTCATCCGCGACGGCCGCTGGATCGCCGACCTGCGCGTGGTGGACGTGTTCGCCAATCAATCCTCCTGCGAGGTCCTCCAGGCGAGCCTGAATCCGGAACCCGGCGACACCATTCGGAGGCCCGCCCGCGACCGATAGTCTTTGCGGCAAATTTTTTTTAGCTTTTCCCGGCGCCGGTTTCCCCCTACGATTTATTCTGGCGGAAAACTGCAGTTCCAAAGGAATATTCAAGTCGCGGGCGAATTTAAACGATATACAATATAACTGCGGGTCAAATATCCCATGATCCTCCAGTGCCAACCTGGAAAGAGGATGGAATGTGTTTATAGAGAGCATCTTCGGTTTCTTCAGCCACGACCTCGGCATCGACCTCGGGACCTGCAACACCCTCGTCTACAAACGCGGGGAAGGCATCGTCCTCTCCGAACCGAGCGTGGTCGCCGTCTCCAAGAAGGACCGCCGCGTCCTCCTCAACGGCCAGGCGGTCGGGGACCGCGCCAAAAAAATGGTCGGCCGCACCCCCGGCAATTTCTCCGCCATCCGGCCGATGAAGGACGGCGTCATCGCCGACTTCGAGATGACCGAGGCCATGCTCACCTACTTCGTCGGCAAGGTGCATAATTTCTCCAATCTCGCCCGGCCCCGGGTGGTCATCGCCGTCCCCTCCGGCATCACCGAAGTGGAAAAACGCGCCGTCAAGGAAAGCGCCGTCAAGGCCCGGGCCCGGAAAGTCTGGGTCATCTCCGAACCGATGGCCGCGGCCATCGGCATCGGCCTGCCGATTGACGAGCCGGTCGGCAACATGATTGTCGACATCGGCGGCGGCACCACCGAGGTCGCGGTCATTTCCATGATGGGCATGGTATACTCGAAGTCCATCCGCGTCGCCGGCGACGAACTGGACGAGGCGGTGATGAATTATCTCCGCCGCCAGTACAATTTCATCGTCGGGGAGACGACGGCGGAACGGATTAAAATGGCCATCGGGAGCGCCTTTCCAATGGAGGAGGAAATGTCCATCGAGGTCATGGGGCGGGACCAGGTGAAGGGGCTGCCCCGTTCCATCACCGTCCGCTCGGAGGAAATCCGCGAAGCCCTGAAGGAACCGTTGGACCAGATCATTTCCGCCATCATCGAAACGCTCGAAAACACCCCGCCGGAACTGGCCGGGGACATTTACGCCAACGGCATTTCCCTGGCCGGCGGCGGTGCGCTCCTGCGCGGCCTCGACAAGCTCATCGCCAAGGAAACGCGGGGGATTCCCGTGCACGTCTCGGACGAACCCCTGAAGGCGGTCGCGCGGGGTACGGGGCTGTTCATCGAAGGCATCGAGGATTACGATCAGTACTTGGACTCGGGGGACGACGACAGCTAAGGGCTTGCCCTGAATAATCTCTGGAGTGTTTCGTGCGCACCCCCATTCTCCCGTCGTTTATTGTCCGCATTCTCGCCGCCGCCCGGGTCATGGTGCCGGGCGGCTCGTTTTATGGCATGCGGTTGCGGGTCCAGGGGATGGTGGCGCGCCTCTGGCGGCCGCCCGACCCCCGCCTCGACGAAGAGCACAAAAGTTTTTCCGACAGCCGCGACCTCCTGGTCCTTCTGCACCAGAAAGAGGCGCAAATCGCCGACCTTCGCCGCCGGCTGGCGGAAATCGGGGTGACCAGGGAAAAAGTCGAAAAGGTGAAAATCATCGCCGGCCGGGTCATGCGCCTGGGGCCGGACAATACTCTGGACACCTTCACCATCGACGTCGGCGTGAACGACGGCGTAAAGCCCGGCATGGCGGTGGCGGTGGGGGAGGCTTTGGCCGGGGTGATAGTGAAGTCGGAACCGGACGCGGCCCTGGTGTTGTCCTTGTCGTCGCCGGGCTGTTACCTTTCCGCCCGCCTCGGCGAACCGGGCGGTTCGCCGGACCGGCCGCGTCTGCTCGGCGCGGTGCGGGGTTTGGGGGGGGGTGCGGTGGCGGCGGTGGTGTTTTCCTCCGGCGTGGCGGCGAAGGAGGGTTGGATTGCCATGACCAGCGGCTTAGAGGGTTCGATTCCCGAGGGGCTGCTTTTGGGCACTTTGGCCGGCAGACTGGTGGAAGGGGAGGAAAGCGGAACTTTGGAGGCGGAACTCCGGCCGGTGGCGGATTTGACTTCGCTTGATTTTGTCACGGTTTTGGGGAGGGAATAGGCGTGGCGCGCCCGGGGAAAAAAATCCCGCATCAATCGCACGATCACCTGGTCCGGTTGTTTTTTGGCCAGGAGAAAATTTTCAGCGATTTCCTGATCAATTACCTCGATCCGGCAGTGGTTGAACTAATCGATCTCGAGCGTTTGGTCTACGAGGCTTCCGCCGACATCGACGGTAGCCTGAACGAACAAATCAGCGACATCCGCTATTCGAGCGTATCTTGTCCATGGTGGCTTCGGTCGGCAACGGAGAACATGTCCGTGAGATGCTGCAAGCCATGACCACCTACTTGCTCAGCCGCTCCTTCCCACATGATTTTTACGGAATTATCAAAAAAGTCTACCGGCGGTTGCTCGGTAAAGAGGAGGGTGATGCCATGGCCAGAACGGCACTCGAGATCCTTCATGAAGAAGGAAGGATGGAAGGCAAGGCGGAAGGCAAGGCGGAAGGCAAGGCGGAAGGCAAGGCGGAAGGCAAGGCGGAAGGCAAGGCGGAAGGCAAGGCGGAGACGATTGCCGTCATTTTACGTGCCCGTTTCGGCGCGATTCCGGAAACGGTCGAAAGGCGATTTCGGGAGATTGCCGACCCGGGGGCGCTTGATTATTTGGCGGTGGCGGCCGCCACCTGCGGGTCCATGAACGATTTCAAGCAGGAACTCGGGGGCGGCAGGAAAAAGCGGGAAAAGAACCTGGCTAGTGCCCCGTAAATTTCGACTTTACGGGGCACTAGATGAGTTTTGGCCGGCGGTGTTGCAGCTTGGGCGACGGATTTCACTTTCGGAATGAGTTGCCATTTTGGCGGAATTGGGAATTTTTTTCGCCCCGATGAGGGGAAAGACGGAGAATTTCTTATTGTATGCGAAGGAAAATGAGGGACTTCCGATAATTTATAAATATTTGCGTGAAACATGTTCACTTTTCTTTGCCAGATGTTATGATATCCAAGAGGTTTTATGCCATGTCACTTTTTTACTGCAAAGGAGAGAGAGAATGTCGGGAATTCGTTTTGGCGCATTATTAACCTTGCTGTTCTGCGCTGTCGTCATGCAAAGCGCTTGGGCCGGGGATGAGGATGTTATGACTCTGTCGGACATCGATCAGGCCACCGTGAAGAACCTCTTCCTGCGTCCGGTCTACAACGGCCCGCGTCCGCCGTTCACCCCGGAAGCCGAAATCCAGGCCGCCGGCAGTGTCGAAAACTACGACACCCCGGAAACGGTCGCCAGCGTCGCCCCCAGTGCGGCCGAACCGGCCGAAGATGCCGATGCCGGCACTTCCGCGCCCAGCGTCATTTATCCGTCCGCGGACGACAGCCTGCTGCCGCAGTTGCCCGTTCGCCGGGATCTCCCGCCCTACGATTTCCTCTTCGACAACTGGTGAAGAGGTCGGCGGCACGATTCCGACAGTTTTGCCGGCATTCGGGGGGTAATATCGTAACAGTCGATTTTCTCCCGGGGGAGCTGCAGACTTTGGACCTAGCGGCATAATGAGGAAGAGACCGGGATGACTGGTCTCTTCCTTTTTTGTCAGGCGTCGCTTTCGAGAATACGCCCATGTATGATCACGACATCTGCTGGTATAGCCTGATTCCTTTGGCGGTCGTCATCGCCGCCGCGGCGATGCTCGCCGAGACGGCGGGGTGGTGGGGGCTTTTTCCCGCCCGGCCGGATTGGCTGTGGGGCCTGGCCTTTTACGCCGGGCTCAGGACTCCGCCGAATCCCGCCATAGTGGCTTTTTTTCTGTGCGGATTGATTCGCGATTTGCTTCTCGGTCCCAAGCTGGGTTCGGCAACCGTCGCCTTCACCTTCATCGGCTGGATTACCCTGTACTGGCGGCCGCTTGCGGCGACGCGGGGCTGGTTTTTCCAGCCGCTGGTGGCGGGGCTGTCGGCGTTCCTCCTGATGCTGGTGAAACACGCGCTTGATTATGGTCCCTTGACCTATAAACTGTTGGAAAGGTGGTTTTTCGTTTCCCTGGTGGACGGGGTTCTCACCGGGATTGGCTATCTGCCGCTCATGCTGGTATTGGGGCTGGCTTCGTTAAGGCCGTGGAAGGAAAGGGAAGGTTATTAGTGCTGCGCATCCGTCTGGTCGTAGTCGCGATTTTCTTTGTCGCCATGTTCGCCGGCGCCATCGACCGCCTGGTCGATTTGCAGTTCCATCGTTCAGCCGAACTCGCCGCCTACCGGGACCGGCGACTCAGCCATATCGAACAGAAAATTCCCCGCCGTGGCCGCATTCTCGACTTCGACGGCAAAATCGTCGCCGAGGATCAACCCACCCAGGACCTGTGGATAATTCCCGCCAAGGTCGAGCGGGTCACCCGCCGCCGGGTGATTACCTCGAACTTCCCCCCCCGTTCCGCCGACCAAATGCTCGCCATCGCCTCGGCCCGAAGCGACACCCGCGACCTGGAAATGAACGTCGCGGTGACCGCTTTGGTGGAAGGGAATCCGCTGGTCGGGAAATTGGCGGGAAAACTCAAAATGAAAAAGGAGGAGGTGGCCAAGCTGATTCTCGCCGCCATTGTCTCCGGTAAACCGACCTCCCGTGACGACCTGGTTTATCCGCGTCCCGCCCTCGAGGACATCGACTTCGCCCTGGGCCTGGAAATCCGCTCCGCCCGCGCCAATCCCTTCGACGACAACGTCTGGGACGCGGCGGTGATTCGCACCGGCGGGAAACGTTTTTATCCGGCGGGAAGGTTGATGGGGCATATTACCGGGAATGTCGGCAAGCTGACCGCCGCCGAATATCTGGAATTGCGTGGCCAGTGGGATGGGGACAGGGCCAAACCGGGCAAAGGGGTGATAAACAAAGGCGGCAGGGTGTTCTTTTCGATTCTCGGCAACGCCGACACCGAGCCGGTCACCGACGAGGAACTCATCATCCGCCTGCGGGAAATCAAGCGTAACGGCCAGATGATCAAGACCCAGGGATATTTCGCCAATGAAACGGTCGGCCGCGAAGGCTTGGAGCAGTATTACAACCAGGCGCTCCGGGGCCGGCACCGGTTGCAGAAGCTGCACTTGACCCGCGACTCCGAATCGGGCCGGCGCCGCTTCGACCCTAAGGGCGAGGTGTAAAAGGCCGAAAACGGCCCGGATCTCCGGCTCAGCCTCAAACTGGGCGTGCAGCGCCAGGCTTACGAGATCCTCGAGCGGCACATCAAGGAAGTGGCGAAACGGCCGGAATTGGTGCGTTCGAACTGGATCCCCTGCGGCGTGGCGGTGATGCTCGATCCCAGGAACGGCCGCATTCTCAGCCTGGTCAGCATTCCTTCCTACGATCCGAACACCTATAACAAGGATTTCCACAAGCTCCTTAACGACCGCCGCAATCCCCTGCTGGACCGGGCCATCGCCGGGATATTTCCGCCGGGGTCGGTGGTGAAGCCGCTGGTCGGCCTCGCCGCCCTTTCGGAAGGGGCGATTCACCCGGGGGAAATGTTCCATTGCGACCGGGTGATGTATTTGGGCGGGGCGCGTTTCACTTGTCTCGGCCGGCACGGGGATCAGGATTTGGAAAACGCCCTAATGCACTCCTGCAACATGTTTTTCTACCAGTCCGGCGGCCGTCTCGGCGGCAAGCGGATTTACGAATGGTACACGAAGCTTGGCCTCGGGCACAAAACCGGCATCGATCTCTCCGGCGAGGCCGGCGGCCTCCTCCCCAAAAACGCTTACACCCGTAAGCGTTGGACCACCGGCAACACCTACCACATGGCGAGTGGCCAGGGGATTGCCATAACCCCCCTGCAGATCGCGGTGGCTTACGCGGCTTTGGCCAACGCCGAGGGGAATGTCGCGAAAATCATCCGGCCGCATTTTCTCGTACCTCCGAAAAATCCCCCGGAAACGCCGGCGGAAGAGGAACTCGCCCGCGAGGCGTTGCAGCTCGACCAGCCGCTGGCGGAAATAATGATCGACCGCGAAGCCATGGCCCTGGTGCGCCAGGGCATGTGGGACGTGGTGCAGGGGAACCCGGAGACGGGACAGCTCGGCACCGGGCAATTGGCCGCGTTCCGGGACGGCCATGGCGGTTTCCTCCTCGAGGTCGCGGGGAAGACCGGCACGGCGGAATGGAGCGGGGTGGTCGGCGGCAGGGTGGTGAAGAAAATTTCCCACGTCTGGTTCGCGGGTTACGCCCCCTTCGACCGTCCGGAGGTGGTGGTGGTGGTGTTCCTGCCGGAAGCCGGTTACGGCGGCGGTTCGACCTGCGCGCCGATTGCCAAGGATCTCCTGCGCATGTGGTTCAACATCCCGGAACGGTTCGACGACGATGTGGTCAACGAGGAGGGGGCGCTTGGGTAGGATTGACTGGCTCAGGATGGAATGGGCGTTTTTGCTGGTGGGTTTGGGGATAATCGGGCTGGGACTGCCGTTCCTCAAATCGTCGGCGACGCCGGCCGATTTCACCAAGCAGGTGGTGTGGCTGGCGGTGGGTTTGGCGGCGCTGCTTTTTTTCGCGATGGTGGATTATCATTTCTGGATCAAGTGGGCGTACTGGATTTACGCCGGGGCGGTGGGGCTGCTCCTGGTGGTCCTGTTCAGTCCAGCCATCAATAACGCCCACAGTTATCTCCGCATCGGCCCGGTGGGCATGCAGCCGTCGGAACTGTTCAAGCTGGCGCTGATCCTGTCCCTCGCCCGGCATTTGGGGAAGCGGGAAAACCAGCACCTGCTGCAGGGGCTGGTCATCCCCTTCGCCCTGACCCTGGGGCCGATGTTTCTTATCCTGAAGCAGCCGGACCTGGGCACGGCCCTGACCATCCCCCCGATTCTCTTCACCACCCTGTGGGCGTCGGGGGCGCGTTTCACGCATCTTTTCAGCGCCATCCTGCTGGGCCTCGCCTCGATTTACCCGATGTGGCGTTATGGAATGAAACCGTACCAGAAGGCGCGGATTTACGCCTTTTTCGACCCCGAGCGCTACGAGTCGTCGGAGGCGTACCAGCTCCTCATGAGCCTGACCGCCATCGGTTCCGGCGGCGTATCCGGTTTGGGGCTGGGGAACGGGGTCATCACCGACCTGAACCTGCTTCCCGAAAAGCATAACGATTTCATCTTCGGGGTGATTGCCGAAGAGGGCGGTTTCGTCGTCTCGGCGACCCTGATCGCCCTGTTCCTCCTGTTCACGATCATCGGCCTTCACATCGCCTGGGCGGCGTCGGACCGCTTCGGGAGGCTTCTGGCCACCGGGGTGGCGGTGATTATCGGCTGGCAGGCGGCGTTGAACATTTACGTGGTGACGGGATTGTTTCCGACCACCGGGGTGACCTTGCCCCTGGTGAGTTACGGCGGCTCGTCCCTGGTGGTGAGTTGCAGCATGATCGGCCTGGTCCTGAACGTCAGCCAGAGCCGACCGACCTTGGACAAGCTGGAGAATCCGAATAAAATCTAAGGAGCCCGTATGCATCGACTCGCCAAGCCGCCCCTTGTGGTTTACCTCCTGCTCCTTTGCGTCGGTTCTTCCGCCCTCTCCGGCGAGAAGCTCCTCCGTGTCCTCTCCTGGACCGATTACTTCGAACCGGCCCTGATCTCCAAATTCCAGCGTCAATTCAACTGCCGGGTGCAAATCAAAAATTTCGAATCCTACAACGACATGCACGCCATCCTGAAAACCGGCGCGGCGGAGTACGACCTGATCACCCCTCCGCAATTCATGGTGCAGCTGCTGCGGGACCGCGGCATGCTGATGGAAATAAATCCGTCCCTGGTTCCGAATCTGCCGAATCTGGACCGGGACATACTGGCGCGTGGCGAGCAAAGCGGCATTGCGAAACATGCGGTGCCGTACACCCGGGGGGTGACGGGGATTGGCTACAACAAATGGCTGGTGAGGGATGGGGGCGGGAGCTGGGGCGTTTTGGCGCGCAGCGATCTGGCGGGGCGGATGATGATGCTTGGGGACATGCGGGAAAATTTCGCCGTCGCCCTCCTTTACCTGGGGCACGATCCGAACACCGGCGAGGAAACGGAAATCCGGGCGGCGGCGGATCTATTGATCAGCTGGCAAAAGAACCTGGTCCGCTACGATATGGATCAGGGGAAATTGGGATTGGCCAGCGGGGATTTGCTGGTGGTGCACGGTTATAACGGCGACGTCGGATTGGCGATGCTGGAGAATCAGGACATCGAGTTCGCGGTGCCCCGCGAGGGCGCGACCATGAGCCTGGATTATTTTGTGATACCGGTGGTGGCGTACCGTCCCGACCTGGCGCACGCCTTCGTCAATTTCATGCTGGAGGTGGAGAACGCCCGGCTGAACATGGAGGGGATTCTTTACGCCATGCCGGTACCGGAGGCATTGGAACAGCTTGACGAAGGGGTCAGGGGCAGTCCATCCTTCACCCTGACGAAAGAAGTGATAGCCCGCTGCCACATAATCCGGGACCTCGGCGAGGACAATGCCAAATACATCCGGGAATGGGCGCGGGTGAAGGCGGCGGAATGAGGGCCCAACGGTACAGGGAGTAAACGCCACTGTAGCGGTCGCCAATCGCCTGGATTCCGGCGAGTTACGCTTCCCCCCGGTTCAAAGCTGGCGTCACCGGAATGACGTGTGGGGAGGGTTCGCCGTGACAAGGTTCCGGAGAAGCGCAGCTCCCGAATTTCAAAGTGTCCTCGGTATAAGTTCCGAAACTGATAGGGGGGCGCATCTCAACACTGTTACGTCAAGCCGCATCCTGTTACCCTGGACACCACCCCACTCGTGATTACGGCGCCCAAAAAAAAGAACCGGGGGAGAGCGGAAAAAGCCCGGGGACA
>JAVBRG010000035.1:0-11456 GCA_031548195.1 Planctomycetota bacterium
AAGATTGTAGCGAAGCTCCGGAATACCCGCCCAACGGCCCGCGCCGCCATTGCCGCCGCCACGCTTCATGAACAGCACTTTCTTCACGTTGTAGAAGTCAACTTCAACCAACACCCTGGTCCCGTGACCTATCCCCTGCGCGTCCTCACGCGTCAGCCGGAAGCTGTAACCGGCAAAACCCGGCTTCACCCGGCACGGCACGTCACGCGCACCGAAACCATGCGTCGAAGAACTGGGGTTGAAGTTACGCACCAGCTCATTCACGTCGTTCACCGCCTGTTCGTTGTGGGTAATCTCGTCCACCGATATGAATATGCCGCCGTCATCGCTTTCGCCATAGCTCCGCACAATCCCGGTAAATCTTGAAGTCGCCATCGTCGTCACCTTTCTTTTTCGTCTTTTCGTCTAGCCCAGTCTGGAAAATAAATCGCGCGGCTTGTCTTTTTTCTCGTCGTAAGGCGTCTTGTGAATGTAAGTTGAAAATTCCCGCGCATAAACTTTGTAGGGACTCGGCGTCGCAATTATTTTGAAAGCGCCCGCACGAGCATGATTGTAAAGCGTGTCTACCGCCAAACCGCTGTACTCCGCACATTCCGCCAACGACCAGTAATCAAGCTTCTGATAGCCCTTTCTGATGGTCGTCGACGTCGGGTTATGTCGCCGTCCCATTTTCTTTTACCTCCTGTGGGGAAATTCCCCACACCCCTTTACGCTATCCAACCGTTTGCCTTGAACGCGTTCTGAACCCCCTCCAACGTGAGAACCATTTGCGCAAGGCGTTGAATCTCCCCGTCCCCTTCACTCCCAAAATGGTACGCCTCGGTTACAAGCTTGCTCAAGTCCTCCCGCAAGGTTCCCAAATTCGCCGCAATCAAGTGGTACGGCGTCGGCGCATGCGTTATCGGTAGCTTATAGGCCATGCGACTCCTTTCTATCGCTCAAAATCCAAGTATTTCACGTCGTCTTCCTAATCCGGTCGGCGCCGGCATGCTAAACCCTCACATCAATACCTCGGGAAATCGTAATCAGACCAATCTTGGGGGTCGTCAGAGTCAAGATATTCGCCCCTTTCGGCGTGCATCAAGTCAAGCTCGGTCCCATACGCCAAATCACCATGAATAAACCGCCCCGCCTCAATGTCACCACTAACCCAGGTACGGTTGTAAATCACCTCTTGCTCCGAACCATCGTCTTCATCCACCTCTACGTAAGTTCCATAATCATGGTGAGCGCATCCAATCACATCCACGGTCACGTCTGCAACACCATTGCCTGCTCCATCACAACCGCCAGCCATTTCGCATTCAACTTCACGGGGTTCGTGGTCGCCAATGAATGCCGCCCGAAACCAACGGATTCCCGACCGACACAATTCCTTTGTGACAATCACGCCACCCGCCGCGCCAACTACCTGTCCCAATACCAACAAGCCACTAGTTGCAAGATGAGAAAAGTCGACAGGAAGAGGGGGAATAGGAAGAGGCACGGAGTTTCTCCTGAAAAGTATGACACAAAGGAACGTGGTGAAAATCGCTTCAGCTACACGCGGATTGGGACGATCTAAGGAATACATTCCCGGAGGGACGACCAGTTTGGATGTAATTTTTAAAGCTGATGGCTTCCACCTTGTAAGGGGTTGCGGATTTGCGTGAAACAAAGTACCCTTTCTTCATGTACCGGTATATTGTCTCACGGGCCAATCCTGAGTACTCACAGGCTTCGGCTACGGTCCAGTATGTCTCTTTGTGATAGGTGGGGCGGATGACCTTGGTGGTTGGAACGGTTAGACCCATGATATAATCCCCCGTCAAGTCAATATCAAGACATATGCCTTGTTATAAAGACATTGCGGCGGATTTCAAGGCATTTTTTAGGGGGAAATGTCGAAATGGTACACTCGAACGACGAAACCCTTGCAAAGACAATATGTTGCAATATTAAAAATTTTCGTGAAAAGTTGTTTCCCGGCCATGGCGGAAAGAAAAAATGTGCAGAGCAATTTGGCGTACACGCGCAAATGTGGAGGGATTGGGAAAGCGGAAAAAGAACCCCAGGCGCCAACTATCAAAAAAAATTAGCAGATTTTTTCGGGATAAGCATGTCTGAGTTGAGAGGCGAGGGCAAAGATAGTTCGGGGGATGATTTTCAAACATTAAAGTCGCAATTACAGGACCTCACGTCAATAAACGAGCAGCTACGCCGCCAAGTAAGGGAGCTACAAGACCAGAATCTGGAATTGTCTGGGGCATTGAAACACCTGAAAGACCTGATAGCGACCCCAAAGACTGCCGACAATGCCTCAAGGGCATTTTCGCGTACAACACGAATTAAGGTACCGGAGGAGGACGTGTAATGGCTGGACAGGATAAACGACTTTGGGATGAGTACGAGAAGTCTAAATGGCAGGCCAAAAGCTTATGGACTGATTACGATAAACTTGAAAAACAACGCGTCAGTTCTCCAACTCCGTTTGTTATTGGATTCCTGGCAATTGTTGCTAGTGCGTTAATCCTCTTCTGGTTATTCTCAAATAAACTGAAGCCAACCAAATCCGGTCATGTTAATAATTCTATCGCCAGCGCAAAACAACAAAACCAAGTTAAAGCCAACACCGTTCAGAAACCTACGACCCAGCATGCCGATTCTAGGTCAACAAATGATTCGAGTACACGGTCGGTCGCTGCCAATCCCAATAAAGATGTGCGTAAAGATACAGAGCCCAAAACTATAATTATCGTTAAAGAAACAATCAGAGAGCAACCTACAAAAATCGTGGTCCCGTCACCTCCAATTCAATCACCAAACATAAATGACAATGCCGCTGAAGTAGCATTGGAAAGAGAAAGATTATTGATTCAAGATTTGGAAGATAGGAAAAGAAAAGCTAAAGAAGCCATGGACCAGGAACTGAAACGACAAGAAGAAAGTATTGCTCGCCAGCAAGAAGCAAAAGCTAAAAAGGATTTAGAAGATAAGGTGTTTTTGGAACGCAAACAATTATTAGAGGTCGAAAACGCACGAAGGTATAAAAAATCAGACAAATTCGAATCTCCTTACAAAGTAAGCCCGAAAAGATATTTAGGCTCCACCAGAGAAAATAGCATTAACGGTAGTAGATAACCAGGAATAACATATGGCCACGATTAAGAACGTCGGCAAAACTATTTCCGGCCTCACCATCTACGACGTGAAATATTGGGTGCGCGGCAAGCAGCGGCACAAGCGAATTAAGGCTGAGAATCGTGCGGAAGTGGAGAGAGTTATCGCCCTGGATTCAAATGACCCGGGTATCGGCTTGAAGTGGTCGGAAGCTTGGGAGTTATTCAAGGAATTCAGGACCAAGGCGGGGAGAATTACGAGGAGTTTGGAGAACACCGAACACGCGGTAAAAGCTTTCATCAAGATTCAGGGAGATTTGGAACTAGGCAAGACGACGCCGGACACTTTCAAGGACTTCATGATTAAGTATGCCGGCCAATCGGAACGCAGCACAGCCGATTCGGCGAACCATCAGCGGAAGGAACTCCTGGCCGTCGCGCGGTTCATTCAAAAACACTCCGGCAAACTCGATACCATCCCCTTCGAAAACGTGCCGAAACTCCCCTCCAAAGTCAACAAGCGGTCGCCCATTCCAACCAGCCATATCGGCGATTACATTGCCGCCTTGCCAGACTACGTGAAACGCCCGGTGCTGATGGTTTTGTTTTACGGCCTGAGGTCGTCGGCCGTTTGCAACCTGGACGAAAAGGACGTCGAGGGGGATTTTTTACATGCGGTCGACAAGGGGGAGCACAAGCGGCGGATTCCCATCGACGACACCCTCAAGGACATAATTGAACAAGCCCTAGCCTTCAAACGCAACCTGAAACGGAAATACGTCAATCCGGCGCCGCTATTCATCAACCTGCATGGCAACCGTTGGACGGCGAAAATATTATTGAAGGCAGCCCAAGCAGCCTGGGCCGACGCCAAACTGAAGCCGGTCAAAATCCATGAAATCCGCCATACTTTGGGTACCGAGGCGGGTAAATTTTTCCCGGTCGGCATTATCCAGGTTTTGATGGGGCATAAATCGCGGAAGAGTTCGGAAAATTATTTCCACCCCAACGAGGAAATGGCGGTGGAGGCGCGGCAAAAGCTTGTCCGGTTTTTGTCCGGTTTGGGGGCAAATTCAGGACAATATACCCTGCCAGAGGACGCTGCCAGCCACCCAGCGACACGGCAAATTATGTGTCCGCACTGTGGCCATAACTTCTTTGTTGCCAATGAATAAGGCCGCATCCAACTACAGGACGCGGCCTTGTAAAATTGGAGCGGGCGAAGGGAATCGGACCCTCGTGACCAGCTTGGAAGGCTGGAGCTCTACCATTGAGCTACGCCCGCGGGGGATTTTTGCATTGACTGGAGAACGATGAAATATGCAGTGACAGTCTGTTATCGCTTTGACCGTTTGGCATTAAATATCGACCACCGGGCCGCATATCGTAGGTACTGCTGCTTACGGGATAGGTACTGCAGCTTGCGGGACCGGAATTATGCCAATTCAGTTGCACAATAAAAACAGCCCATTTTCGCGGCCTATAAACCAAAAAAAAGTGAAAAACCCCGAAAATCCGGCAATAAAACTAAATAATCCCGCCCTTCCCGAAACAAACGAGGCAATAATATACTTGCCTTTCACCTTCCCCGCAAGCAAAATAAAATTAAACAGGGGGTTTTTCCCCGGTTACGACAGTTATCGACTCAGGCGCGGACGCTTTGGCCAAGCGCTCTATACCATTTCATACATATATATCAGGATGAACGACCATGCTTGGAAGAAAAAGCATTCTTCTATCGCTCTCCATTTGCGTTTTATTTATCAACTTTGTCCGTGGGGAGGACAACCACGGGCGGGCGCCTTTGCTGCAAACCAGTTTGAACGAACCATGGCAGGATCTCCAACCGGCCGTGAATCAGGCGGAGGGGCTCGATTCCATCATCCAGAAGGTGCGCGCGTTGCAACCGGGCGCATTGGAGGCGTATTGCCAATGGTTGGAAAATAATCCGGAGCGGAAAGCGAGACCCGCCGCGAAAGCCGCGGTCGGCAATACCGCCAAGGACGCCGCCGCAGCCAACCCCACTTCGGCTTCGGGCGTGGATGATTTCTCCGGTTCGGTTAACACCCAGATCAACCATCCAGCCGACGCTGGCGAAACGGCCACAACGGGTGAACAGGCCATAACCAGCGAACAGACGGCAACCAGCGAACCGGCCACCGGAAGCGAACAGGTTGAAACGCCCGGACAGGCCAACGCCGGCTCCGGCATAAGCAGCGGCGGTTCGGCGGCGGGCGAGGCGGCCAATCCGGCCCCGAGGCGGCAGGCGGAGAAACAGAAGCCGGCGCGAATCAGCGAACGGCAAAGGACCATGCGGCAATTGGCGTTTTTCGCCGGTTTGGTGGAGGACGCCCGGGATTACGCCGGGAAGGCCCTGTACAATCCGGAGTACGACAAAATCCATTTGCACAACCTGATTCGCGACGCCCTTCTGCGGGACAGCGAACAGAATTCGCTCGCCATCGAGGCGGTGAATTTGATCAGCCGCGCCTGGTGCGAGGCGGATTCCCTGGTCAAGACCAGGGACGGCCTTTTTCAGGTTTACCAGGATGAAATCCGTCAGGGGAAGGTTTCCGACGCGACCCGGCTGGCATGGAGTTTGATTAGAGTCGGCGCTTCGCACCCGGATACCAGGGTAAAGCCCGGCTCTTTCCGCTTTGATCGTGGCGGCGCCGAAATCGAACTGCGGCACATGGGGGCGGAGTTCGTGATTCGCCTTGACGAGAAGGATTACAAGAAACAGGTGCGGGCGGAGGTGGACGGTTATCGTTTCCGGAGCGGCTGGCCGGTTTTGTTTCAGAAACCTTTCGGCTGGATGGCCGAATTGGCCCAGGAAATGCGGCGGAGCGGCATAGCGCCGGAGGAAGAGCGCGAGTGGGACGTCATGGAAGCGCCGGAGGGGCTGATTGCCCTGGCGGTTCCCGATAACGGCGGGTCGTGGTGGGGAGTGCCGAGTTTGGCGTTTTACCGGGGGGAACTCCGCGAGGTTCAATCCATCCCCCTGCCGGATGACGCCGCCAACATCGCCGAGGAATTCACCGGCGCCGCCAAGCGTCTGCATGACGGGATAATGGGCGACGAGTCGATACCCGAAGCGCTGCGGCAGGCTTTCAACCCGGTGCTTAGGGGGACCTATCTTCCGATTGATCCGCGGGATTATTTCGACAGCGATTTCTGCCGCCGGCTTATCGAGGCGGATTACCTCGAATCCCATGTGTCCCCCCTTCCGCCGGAGCGGGTCGAGGAATTGGCGGCGTTCCGCCGGGCTTTGGCGAAAATCGACAATGGTTACGACCGGTTTAAGGTGTTGCTGGACGAGGGCGAGACCCTGGTGGCGGTGGCGAAGCCGGGTGTGGATTTTCAGGACAGCGTGGGGGACGAGGTACGGGACCCCGAAACGGGCGAGACTTTGTCCCGTTATCAATGGCGCTGGGAGGGGGCGGACGAGACCGGTTTTCATTCCCCTCTGCCGGGGCGGCAATTGAACGCCCTGTCGGTGGTCGAGTATTATCCCGGCAAACACGGCATCAAACCGAAGGGAGTGCCGGAGGTAACCGAGGTGTGGCATGCCCTGAAGGGCAAGCTCGCAACCTACCGCAAGGGGGCCGCCGCCGCCGAAGGGAATCCCGAGAAGTGGCTGGAGGCGGTGACCCTGGACATGCGGGGGCGGCGGGACGATGTTTCCGGTCCCCTGGGCTGGAATTCCCCCCTCCACGTGCCGGTGCGGGACGACCAGGGGGATCCGGTTCTGGTGGCGACTTTGAACGGAGTGGTGCCGAGTCCGAATTTCACCGGCTACCCCGTGCCGGCGGAGCGTCGCGCCGCCGAGGAGGAGTGGCTGGACAACGCGGCGCGGATTTTCTCCACGCCGGGGGAACTGGCCCTGATTTACCAGGTGTTTTTCCGTTATTGTTCGGATTCGCCGCTGCCCGAAACGCCCAATCTCATCGGCAGTCATTACGGTTTGTCGGACACCCACCAGACGGTGTATGAATCTCTGGAACGGCGCTGGGTGGGCAGGCTGATTGGCGACTGCGACGATTTGGCGGAGTTTTTCCAGAACCTCGCCGACCGGCAGGGGAAGCTGTGCCAGGTCATGCAGCTCCCGTCCCATGCGGCGGCGGGTTACCTCGAGGAGACGCCCGAGGGTGATTATGCGTTCGTGGTTCTCCAGACCGGTCCGGTGTTGCGGTTCGTGAGTCACAGCCGCGAGGGCGCGGTGGAGAAGGCTTACCGCCATTTCGAGGACAATGTCGGCGACACCCAGTTCACCATCGCCGCGGTGCCGGTGCTGCTCCGTTTCGCCGACGAGGAGACCCGCACGCCGTTTGTCCTGTCGGCGCGGATTTACTGGGACGGCGATTATGCCGAGGACATGATTCGGGTGCAGGAGTTCTGGCATTTGCATACCTATTCCGCCGGGGTTTTGGCGATGGAGAAACTGCTCGGCGGCGACCGCGAGGTCGGCAACATCAAGGAGCTGGCGAGCCTTTACGAGCGGGTCGGCGAGTACGAGAAGTCGGCGGCCCTGCGCCGCGAGGAATTGGCGGAGGTGAAGGAGGATCCGCAGGCGACCCTTTCGGCCCTCTTGGACATTTCCCTCCTGCACATCGCCGCCAAGGACAAGCCGGCCGCCCTGGGGACCCTCGCCGAGATGGGGGATCTTCTGGAGAAGCTGCGTAAGGAGCGGCCGGAAATGTACCGTCGGGCCGCCGCGTTCCGGTCTTCGTGGGCGGGCGCCCTGTCCCGCTTGGGCGAACCGGAGCGGGCCTGGGAATTGGTGCGTCACGACGTCGACGAGGCCTGGAAGAAGGACGGTAAATTTTCCGACACTTTGCTCAGGACCCTGGTGACGATGTACGACCGGATGTCGATACAGCGGGACGTGTCCGAAGCGGAGGGCAAGCGGGCGGACCGCGAGGCGATGCGCATCCGCTACTGCGTGCGTTCGGCTCTGGCGAAGGCTTTCGGCAAGGATTATTTCTCGGCCGACGATTCCTACAACAAGATCAGCAGCCGTTATTTCCTGCTGGGCCGGTACGGGGTGGCGGTGGCGGGCCGGAAGGCCGGGTTGTCCTCCCTTTGCCTGGACGGACCATATCCCGGCGGCGAGCGGGATCACACGGCGAGGGGCGAGGATTTGTCGGAACTGGATTGGGAATGGTTCCGGGTGATGCCCCGCCTGTATTTGGCCTTTGCCATGGAGATGCTGGACCGGGACGAGAATCCGGAATTGTACGATCCGGTCATGGCCCGGAATTGCCTGGAGAAGGTGCGTGGTTCGGCGAAGCTTGGCGCCGGTCTGGGTTCCAACGTCACTTCGCAGGACGCGATTATCAAGAGCGATTTGGTATTGTCCTTTCTCAACCGCGATTTGTCGGCCTTCAACGAAGTCATGGCCATGGTTCGGGACAAGAACTACGCCAGTCTTTACGACGACGCGGCGGTGGTGTTCGGGTCGTACTGCGGCCTGGTGCCGCTGGCGGAGTTCGACGCCTGGATTGAAGCCTTCCACCGGTTTTTCCCCGGCCGGCAACATTATTTCAAGGCCGCCTACCGCGCCATGGACAAGGAGCACTTCGGCCATGCCGAACGCCTCGCCGAGGCGACGCCCCGGTTCTTCCCCGGCGACGCCCTGCTGGCGGGCGAAGTGGCGGGGCTGAAGGGCGCGGTGGACCGGCTCCGCAAGGTCAGGCTGGAACAGGGCTGGGACGACCGGGACTGGGCGGCTTTGCCCGGCAGCGCTTTGGAACCGGCGGCGGCAACCTGGTTACGGGAGATTGTCGACGTGATTGATTGATTGTACCATGCCGGATTTGCGGGAACCGTTGCGCAAGTCCGGCGTTTGGCTATTAATAGCCAGTCACAAACGCCTATGGCCCAATCGCCATGCGACGGTTCGCATGGCGATTATGTAAAACACCAGGTGCTACAAAAAATTTTGCATGAAAAAAAATCAATTTTCCGTATGATATCATCGATACACCGACACACATACGCAACCATCAAAATCAAACTCGCAGCCGCAACACCAATGGACAACTCCGCCCCTTTCTGTTAAAAAAGGAACGGAAGTCCGGCGAGCTCTTCCCGGGACCCGTAGAGTATAATGCTGGGGAAACCGGGTCAGGGAATCCCCGGGCGTGTGTATACCGAATGTCCTGCATCCGGCACGTGACCCGTAAAATTGCACGCACACGCCCTAACAAAAACCCTACGGGGCCCGTGCAACCGGGACTTCCGTTCGGGGTGCCGCAACCTGCAACCGCTTCGGGCCGAAAACGGCCCGGGCTCCGCGGAGAGCGCTTTCAATTTTGGGTTGTAGCGTTGTTCACGCGGCGGAGAGGGGATTTTTTATTTTTTTTGCCAGTTGCGCGGTCGAGGCGACTGTTCCCAGCGAACGTTTAGGTGTTTCGTCACCAAGGAGCCAACCCATGGCTAACGCCATCCCCTCAGTTTTTCCACCGGAAGATTCGGACGAATTTCAAGGCATGCTCTATGCCTACAACCACCTGCCCTACCCGGCAGCCCTGATTTCGCCCGACGGCAAATGGAAATTCCTCAACAAGGCCGCCCTCGATTTTCTCGGCGTCGCCTCCAATGACGCCGCGGCCGACCTGGACACTTCCGACTGGGGGGGCCACCTCAAGCCGGCCGCCTCGATAGGCTTGGGGAAGGCCCGGCAAGCGAGCGATCCGGAATACTACCAGGACGCAAAAACGGGACTGGTATACCGCCGCGTCTACTCGGCCTTCGGCTGGGCCGGCCGGCTCGAGTCCCTGCACGATGTCACCCCCCTGTACGAGGGTAACGAGCGGGTAATTTCCATGATCGACGCCGCCCCGCTTTGCTGCAATTACTGGAACGACAAATTCGAAAACATCGACTGCAATCTCGAGGCGGCGAAATTGTTCGACCTCCCCGACAAGCAGGCCTACCTGGACCATTTCTACGAACTCTCCCCGGAAATCCAGCCGAACGGCAAGAAGAGCGCCGACGAGGCGGCCCGCCACATCAAGACCGCCTTCACCGCCGGCTACGACCGCTTCGAATGGATGCACCAGAAACTCAACGGCGACCCGGTGCCGGCGGAGATCACCCTGGTCAAGGTCAAGACCCGGGACGGCGACGTGGTCCTCGGCTATACCCGCGACCTCCGCTCCAGCAAATCGGTGTCGGACGTCGACGACCTGGACTGGATGACCAATGTCTTCAACAGCCTCCCCTTCCCGGTCGGGGTCGCGTCAAGCTCCGGCAAGTGGCTGTTCATGAACAAATCCGGCCTGGCCATGCTCGGCAAGACCGGAACCGAGGAACTGGCGGGAGTGTCGGCGAGCGATTGGGGCGGCAGGCTCAAACCCCTGACCACCAAGGGAGAGGGCGAAATCCAGCAGCATTACCTCGACACCCAGATGGACAAGATTTATCTGCGCGCCTCCTCACCCCTGAAGGACTCCTTCGGCGGGCTGGTGGGGCGGGTGGAGTGCCTGCAGGAGGTCACGGAATTGTACGAGGCGGAGGAACGCATCCGCATCATGATTGACGCCGCCCCGCTCTGCTGCACTTTCTGGAACGACAAATTCGAAAACATCGACTGCAACCTCGAAGCGGCCAAACTCTTCGACCTGCCGGATCGGAAGGCTTACCTCGAACGCTTCTTCGAACTGTCGCCCGAATACCAGCCCAACGGCAAGAAAAGCGCCGACGAGGCGTTGAAACACATCACCACCGCCTTCACCGAAGGCTTCGACCGCTTCGAATGGATGCACCAAAAGCTGAACGGCGAGCCGGTCCCGTCCGAAATCACCCTGGTCCTGGTCAATCACCGCAAAGGCAAGGTGGTGCTGGGCTATACCCGGGACTTGCGGAAGACCAAATGACGGTTTTACGCACCCGCCGGACGCTTGGCGCGCCCCTCCTCGATGAATCGTATCCAGGATGATTTACCAATGGCAGGCAAGATTAAAGTTATGATTGAACAATTGATCCAAGTGCGCACCAAGGGGAATCCCCACATGGTCGCACCCTTGAAAATCAAGCTGATAATCAAGGGGATCGATCCGGATCTGTACAACGAAATGTCCGAGGACAATCCCATCGTCATGCAGCGCCTGCAGAGCCTGGCCAAAACCATGGGTTGCGAATTGTAGATTCACCACGCCGGATTTGCGGATACCCCTCCGCAAATCCGGCATGTTTTACCGAAGCGGTTCCCCTAGAGCGGTTCTAACAATTATATGGCATTTTGAGCACTGCTATTTTGCCCTCAATCGAGGCACGAGGAGCGCGCATCCCCTACGGGCTGTAAGCGACGAGTAACGAAGAGTGAGGGCAAAATAGCAGTGCTCAAAATGTCAT
>JAVBRG010000127.1:0-39554 GCA_031548195.1 Planctomycetota bacterium
CCCACGCCGTCGGCGGCGAGGTCGCGGATCAGCTTGTAGATGTCGTGCTTGACGCCGACGTCGATGCCCTGGGTCGGCTCGTCCATGATCAGCATGCGCATCGCCTTGTGGAAGATCCAGCGGCCGATCAGCACCTTCTGCTGATTGCCGCCGGACAATTCCGAGACCGACTGGTTGTAGTCGCGGCACTTGATGCGCAGGCTTTCAAAGGAGGAGATTTTTTCGGCCATGGCGTTTTCGCGGCGCCGGCTAATCAGGCCGAAAAGACCCGACACGTCCGAAAGTGACGGCAGGGTGAGGTTTTCCTTGATGCCGAAGTTGCCGGTGAAAAGGCCGTTGGAACGGCGATCCTCGGGAATGAACATCACGCCCCTTTTAATCATTTCGGTGGCGCGGTAGCGGGGCGGCATGGCCTCGCCCCCGACCAGAACCGTGCCGCCGAGGGCCTCCCCCAGCCCGAAGACCGTCTCGGCAATCTCCGTGCGGCCGGCGCCCAAGAGGCCGTAGAGGCCGACCACCTCGCCCTCGTGGACCTTGAAGCTGAAGCGGTCCATGCGGCCGGCGTGATCGGTCAGGTCCCTCGCCTCGAGAAGCACCCGCTCCTTGCGGGTGGACACCACCGGTGGGTATTGCGAACTCATGTCGCGGCCGAGCATGTGCTGCACGCAGCTGGCGCGGTCGAGTTTATCGCTGGAGTCGGTGATGATGTGTTTGCCGTTACGGAAAATGGACACGCTGTCGCAGACGGCGAAGACTTCGTTCAATTTGTGGGAAATCAGGATGACGCCGACGTTATGCTCCTTGAGCTGGCGCATGACGGCGAACAGTTTTTCCGCTTCCTCCCCGCCCAGGCTGGCGGTCGGTTCGTCGAGGATGAGGAGCTTCGGTTCGTGCACCACGGCGCGGAGGATCTCCACCATTTGCTGCTGGGCCGGGGAAAGCCGGCCGACCGGCCGGTCGAGGGGGACGTCGGCGCCGACCCGCTCCCGGACCGCCTCCGCCACCCGGCGGATTTGCCTGTTGTCGATGAAGCAGCCGAGCCGGCGCTCCTCGAGACCCAGGCAGATGCTTTCCGCCCCGTTCAAAAAGGGGATGAGGTTCCGCTCCTGGTAGACCATGCTGATGCCGGCGTCGAGGGCTTGCCGGGGATGGGTGAAACGGACTTCCCGGCCGTCGAAGAAAACCTTGCCCTCGTCGGGGGTGTAGATGCCGGTGACCATGTTGCAGAAGGTGCTTTTGCCGGCACCGTTTTCACCCATGATGGCGCGGATTTCGCCGGCATTCATGGAGAAATCGAGGCTGTCGATGGCGGTAAGGCCGGGGAAGCGCTTGGTGATTTTCTCGGTCTTGAGAACCGCCCGGGTGGTGGACATGGGGGTTTGCTCCCTTGACTCAGCTTCGGGGACGCGAAGCTCGAAGCGACGAACGCCGTCCGCTTCCGCCTCGTGCCCCCGAATGCCAAAAGTTCGCAGCATCAATCAGTCCTTGCTTTCCTTGACGATATACGGTTCGCCCCAGTTGTACCAGGCGTCCGGGTCGTCCGGCCGGCCGCCGTAGTAGCCGAACACGGAATGGATGTTGGTGCCGATGGGGGGGACGTTGTTTTCGTCGATGATGACGCAGTAGTTGTCGGGGGTGATGTAGCGGGTGGGGGGAATCAGGCTGTCCTTGGCCCCCGGCTTGACGCCGTCGACCTGGGCCTGCCTGATGGCTTCCATGGTGGTGTGGACCATGTATTCGAAGGGTTCGGCCAGGCTGGCGACGAAGGGAATCTTGCCTTCGCGGATGATGGACCAGGGCATGGAGCCGCCGTCGATGCCGACGGTGAACATGTCCTTGGCGGTGTAACCCTTTTCCGCCATGGCGCGGGCGATGGTGATGGCGCCGAGGTCCCAGCAGGCCCAGATGAAGTCGATGCGGTTGCCGTACTTGGTGAGCCAGTTGGAGGTCACCCTGAAAATTTCGTCAGTGTAACCCTCGGGGGTGAGCTTGTGGTGTTCGGTGGGGCCGAAGTCCCAGCGGCCGTTTTCGATAAGGGTGGAGGCGATGATGTCCCGGCGGAAGCCACGGGGCATCCAGAGTTCGATGAAGCCGCTGACGTCGCCGGTGCCGTTCATGCGTTGAATGGCGTAGGTCATGATTTTCGCGGCGATGACCGCCGGGGCGCTTTCGACGTGCAGGACGATGCCTTCGGCGAGGTCGCCGCCGATGGAGTAGACGCCGATGCCGCGGCGGCGCGCTTCGATAATCAGATCGTTGATGGGCGGAATGTCGGGATAGGCGAGGATGACGGCGTCGGGGTCCTGGCTGACGATGCGCTGGAAGGCGGTGCGGATTTTGTCGCCCTCGTAGGTTGCGTTGGTGTCGTGCACCAGGTCCCAGCCGCGCTGCTTGCACTCGGCCTGAACCTGGGTGAAATTGCGGATGTGGCTTTCGTTGGTCAGGTCGGGAACGGTGTAGCCGATTTTCAATTTGTCCTTTTTCCTGAGGGCGGGGTAATCCTCGGCTTGCACGGCTGAGCCGGCCAGCGCGAACAAAAGCGTCAACACCAATAGCAGCGCGTGTTTCCTCATAGTCCTCTCCTTTTGTCATAACGGAACTTCATGACGGCTTGGCCATCCGTCGTTGTCGATTGGCATTAAAGCAAGCGCCTTGCCAGATCGTTCCGGCAAGGCACCGCCCGGCCCGCCGGCTGGCGCTAAACCCGTGGCGGCGGTATGTTTTTCAGTAGCGCGGGCCCCGGCGACGCTACGTGAGTATCACGCCGGTCGGTTTGGGAGGCGCGGGCAAGAATTGCTCAATGGGAAAAATCGGCACAGGACGACTTGCCCACCGCTTCGCCGGCGTCGCCGGCTCCGGGCAGGGTTATGGTGAAGCGGCAGCCCCCGGCGGGCAGGTTTTCGACCTGGATGGTTCCCTCGTACTTCTCGACGATGCCGTAGACGATGAAGAGGCCGAGGCCGTGGTTCTTGCCGCTGGATTTCCGGGTGGTGACGAAGGGAAGGAAGATGTCGGCGGGATTGGCGAGGGAGATGCCGGGGCCGTTGTCGGAAATGGTCATGACCACCAGAGGCGCCGCGGCGGGACCGGAGGCGGCGAAGTCGACCTGAATCCTGCCGCCTTCGCGCAGGGCTTCGATGCTGTTGCGGAACAGGTTCAGGAGCACCTGGCGCATTTCGTTGCGGTCGGCCCGCACCAGCGGCTTGCCGCGGGGGGGATTGACGACGATGGCGATGCGCTTGTCCCGGTTGTGGAAACGCAGCAGTTCGCAGAGTTCGTCGCACAAATCCCGCAGATCGACCCGGCTGGAAGCGACCGAGACGCCGCCGGAAAAGACGATGAGGTTGTTGACTATCTGCTGGATTCTCGCCCCCTCCTCCTCCAGCTTGGCGAGGATCCGCCGGAATTCCTCGTTGTCGGTTTGGCCCTTGAGGTAGGTGAGGTAATTCCCCATGACCTCCAGCGGATTGTTGACCTCGTGCGCCACGCCGGCGGCCAGGAGGCCGACCGAGGCCAGGTTGTCGGAGAGGACCATGCGCCCCCGCAATTCCTCCCGGGCGGACACGTCTTCAATCAGGATCATGTGGCCGGCGCAAAGCCCCGCTTCCATGATGCGCCGCAGGGTGACGTCGGCGAGCATGTCCCCGGCGTCGTTACGGACCGGCAGGTTGTGCCACTCCATGTCGCGGCCGGCGTCCATGCCGGCCAGGACGGTGGCGGTCAGTTGCGCGTTTCTGGCCCCGAGAAGGTGGCCGAGGCCCTGGTCCAGCCAGGCGCCGCCGCCGTCGGTGAAGAGGGCCCGGGCGCGGCGGTTGATGAAGGCGACCCGGCGCTTGTCGTCGAGGAGCGCCACCGCCTGGGGCAAATCGCGGATGAGGGCGTCGGTGAAGCGCATCAGCTGCTGGAACTGCCGGCTGGCCGAGTCGGCCGGTTCCAGGTCCTCGATTTGCGAATAGCAGAGTTGAATCAGGCTCAACTGATCGATGCCGCCCGGCGGGGTGGTGATGAGGACTTCGCCGTTCCTGACCACGGTCAGGCGGTCCACCACCAGGAGGGCGTCCTCGACCTTGTGCGTCACCCACAGAACGGACATTCCGGCGGCCATGTAGCGTTTCAGGAGCGGCATCAATTGCCGGCGCCGCGCGGCGGTGAGGCTTTCCAGCGCCTCGTCGAGGATGAGGAGATTGGGGGAATGGTGGAGGCGGCCGAGAATTTCCACAAAAACCCAGTCCGCGCCGGGGAGGTGCTCCAGGGTCTGGTTCAGGGGGAGGTCGATGCCGAGGGAGGTCAGCCAGGCGTCCATGTCCCGGACGAAACTCCGCCAGGGCCTCAGGGCTTTGCGCCAGAACGCTTCGCCCGAAAGCAGGTTCTCCACCACCGACAGGTGGGGGAAGACCATGGCCTCGCCGCCGACGGAAGTGATGGAAAAATGCTCCGCCTGTCCGCGGCTGAGGCCGGGATAGGCGGATCCACCAATCCGAATCAAGCCGGAGTCCGGGCGCAGATCGCCCGTCAGCACGCGGCAAATGGCCGATTTGCCGCTGTTTTTGCTGCCGGCCAGGGCGTGGAATTCGCCGGGGGCGATGTTCAGGGAAACGTCCCACAGGACCGCCCGGCCGGCGCGGACCAGGTTGACGCCCTCGAGGGCGACGGGAACCGGCGTGGGGCGGCGATCATTCCAGGCCATAGCGTTTCATCTTGTTGTAAAGGGTGCGGCGGCTGATGCCGAGGCGCTGCGAGGTGATTTGCCGGTTGCCGCCGTGTTCCTCCAGAGCCTTGACGATTAGCTCCTTCTCGGCGTCGATGATGCGGCCGCTGACCGAGGTGGCGGGCTTGGCGTGCCGGATGGCGTCGGGGAGATCGTCCGCTTCGATGATCGAGGCGGGGGTGATGGCGGCGGAGACCTTCACCGTATTCCGGAGTTCCCTTACGTTGCCGGGCCAATAATATCCCGACATGGTGCTTAGCGCCTGGTCGGACAGGCGTTTGACCTGCCCCCCGACGGCGAAGCGGCGGAGAAAATGCACGGCCAGGGCGGGTATGTCCTCGATACGCTCCCGCAGGGGCGGGATGTGGATTTGCACCGCGTTCAGGCGGAAGAAAAGGTCCCGGCGGAACTGCCCCTCCTCCACCAGGGCGGTGAGATCCTTGTTGGTGGAGGCGACGATGCGCACGTCGACCAGGACCTCCTTTTCGCTCCCGACCGGCCGCATGCGGCTGTCCTCGAGGACCCGCAGGAGTTTCGCCTGGATGGCCGGGGACATGTCGCCGATTTCGTCGAGGTGGAGGCTTCCGCCATCGGCTTGGCGGAACAGCCCGATGCGCTCGCCGGCGGCGCCGGTGAAGGCGCCGCGGCTGTGCCCGAAAAACTCGCTGTCGGCCAGGGTGTCGGCCACGGCGGAACAGTTTATCCTGACAAAAGGCCCGGCCCGGCGCGGGGAACGCTCGTGGATGCGTTCGGCGAAGAGTTCCTTGCCGGTGCCGCTTTCGCCGGTGATTAGCACGGGGAGGTCGGTGGAAGCCAGTTGCGCGGCCCGCTCCCAAAGTTCCCGCATCTGGGGGGAACGGGTGACGAGTTCCTGGGCCGCCACGCCGTTGGGAAGGACCGGAAGGGACTCGGCTTTGGCGGACAGGCGCAGGGCCTCCTGCAGGACTTCATTCAGTTTTTCGAAATTGAGGGGTTTGGTCAGGAAATCGTAGGCCCCGAGTTTGATGGCCCTGACCGCGGCGGGAAAGGAGCCGAAGCCGGTGATGACGATGGCCGGCAGGTCGTTCTGCCGTTCGAAGAGCTCCCGCATCACCTCGATGCCGTCCTCTTCCCCGAGGGAAAGGTCGATGATGGCGGCGGCGAGACGCTGGTCGCCGGCGATGCGCAGAGCGCTGGCGCGGTCGCCGGCCCACAGGCAGTCGAAGCCCAGCTGGCGGAAGTTGATGGCCAAACTCTCGAAGATCCGCTCATTGTCGTCTACGATCAGCAGGTTCTGGGTCATGGCCGGGAGTCTCTCCGTCAGATTGGCTTGGTGCGGGAGGTGGTGAAGCTGCGGGATCGGCGCGGAATAGCGTTACCGTTCACCGATTCCCGGGCAATTCTAGCGGCCGCGGCGCTTGATGTCAATCGCGCCGGACCCTCCGCAAACCCGACCCGATGTTACCCCTTGACAGCGGGGGCGTTATGGCACATATTTCCAATTGCCGTTTTATACGATTTCGCCATACCGTCGTGGTGGTCCATTTCTTAGGAGAGTAGCTATGTCGAGAAAAACGTTGTTGCTGTGTGCTTTGGCCATGCTGTTGACCGCGGCCCCGTTCATGGCCCGCGCCGCCGAGAAAAAAGCCCCGGATCAGTATAAAATAGCCCTGATTCTGCCCGGCCCCATCAACGATCAAAGCTGGAACGCCACCAATTACGCCGGCCTGGTGAAGTCGAACGAAACGCTCGGCACCCGCATGGAATACATCGAAAACGTCCAGGCCCCGGACTATGAGTCCACCTTCCGCAATTACGCCGAACGCGGCTACGACCTGGTTATGGCCGCCGGCACCCAGTTCGACGACGCCGCCAATAAGGTGGCGGAAGACTATCCCGACACCACTTTCTGCGTCGTAAACGGCTTCGTCGCCAAAGGCCCGAACGTCGCCCCCATTTTCCCCAAGGAATACGAAGCCAGCTACGTCGCCGCCCTCATCGCCGGCGAAGTCAGCCCCAAGGGCCAGTTCGCCACCATCGGCGGCTTCCCCAATGACGCCATGGAAAAGCTCCTCGACGTCTACGAGGCGATTTCGGTCGACATCGCCAAAGCCCGCGGCCTGTCCGGCGCCAAAGCCGTCCGCGCCTACGCGAACAGCTGGGACAACGTCGCCCTCGGCAAACAAATGGGCGAATCCATGATCGCAAACGGCGCCGACACCCTCTTCGTCTACGCCAATCAGGTCGGGAACGGCGCCATTCAGGCCGCCAAGGAAAAAGGCGCCAAATTCATCGGCTTCTCCAGTAACCAAAATTCCATCGCCCCCGACACCGTCGTCGCCTCGGTCGTCTTCGACTTCGCGACCTTCTACGTCTGGACCATCAAGAAGTTCATGGAAGGGACGCTGGAGGGGAACACCGTCCACCAGGCCGGCCTGAAGGAAAAAATCTTCTTCCCCGTTTACGGACCGACCATCACCAAGGAAATCCAGGCAAAGGTCGAGGCCGGCACCAAGCGCGCCGTCGAGGGCAAGGTCGATTTCCAGGCCATGTTCAAAAAGAAATAGAACCGGGCACGGCGTCGCAGCTACACGATAACTGCCTTCCTGCCGGCGCGGTTTCCTCTGGACCGCGCCGGTTTTGCCTAGCGGGGTCAAGCATGACAGCTCCCTTCTTCGAACTCCGGAACGTCACAAAATACTTCTCCCGGGTCGTCGCCAATCATAACGTCTCCCTCACCATCGAGCGGGGTAAAGTTCTCGCCCTCCTGGGCGAAAACGGCGCCGGCAAAAGCACCATCATGAAAATACTCTTCGGCCTCTACCAGGCCGACGCCGGACAGATCCTCATGGACGGCAGGGAAGTGCGCATCCAATCCCCCAAGGAAGCGTTGCAATTGGGGATTTCCATGATCCAGCAACATTTCTCCCTGGTCATGGCCCATTCGGTGACCGAAAACGTCATCCTCGGCCACGTCAAGGGCATCATGGATTTGCGCGCCGCCGAGACACGCATCGGGGAAATGTCCCGGCGCTACGGCCTGGGCATCGACCCGAAGGCCGTGGTCGGCCAGCTTTCCGTCGGCGAACAGCAGAAGGTCGAGATTCTCAAGGCCCTCTACCTCGACGCCAAACTCCTCGTCATGGACGAGCCGACCGCCGTCCTCACCCCGGCCGAGGCGGACACCCTGATGGAGTTCGTAAGAGGCTTCACCGCCGCCGGAAACGCGGTGGTTTTCATCACCCATAAACTCAAGGAAGTCATGGCCGTCGCCGACCGCATCGTGGTCATGCGTGCGGGAGAAGTCTGCGGCGATCTACGTCGTGAGGACACCGATGAAGTGGAACTGGCCCGCTTGATGATCGGCCACGATCTGGCGCCGGCCGAAGCGCCGACGGCCCCGGAAGTGCCGGGCGAGGTCTGCCTCGCCCTTCGTAACCTCACGGTCGGGCCGGATCGGGGGGCGCCCTCTCTCGACGATCTCAGCCTGGAAATTCGCCATGGGGAAATTCTCGGCATCGCCGGCGTGGCCGGGAACGGCCAAGTGGAATTATGCGAAGCAATCATGGGGCAAAGCCCTTTGCGATCGGGTGAAATGACCCTGGACGGCCAGGACCTGGGCCACTTGTCCATTCAGGAGCGCATCGCCCTGGGTATCGGCTACGTGCCGGGAGACCGCTACCGCTACGGCCTGGTCATGGACATGACCCTTTCCGAAAACATGATGTTGAAACATCATTCCGACCGCTTCTGGTCGAAGCGTGGCCTGGTCGACGATCGCACCCGGGACGACAGTACCGAACAGGCCATCCGGGATTACAACATCAAGGCGCCGGGACCGAAGGTGCCGGCGGGAAACCTTTCCGGCGGAAACCAGCAGAAGGCGGTGGTGGCGCGGGAGGTCGAGCGGGGTTCGCGGCTGATTCTTTTCGACCAGCCCACCCGCGGGCTGGATCTCGGGGCCATCGACAATGTGCACAAAATCATCCTCCGCCAGCGGGCCGAAGGGAAGGCGGTGCTCCTGGTCTCGACCGAGCTTAGTGAAATTTTCGCCCTGTCCGACCGCATCGCCGTCCTCTATAAGGGTCGGCTGCAGGGCATCGGCCGGCGCGAGGAAATGACCGTGGAGAGGATCGGCTTGATGATGGCCGGCTACGGCGGGAAAACCGGGGAGGCCGCCACATGAGCGCCAAAACGCGGGATTTATTACTGACGAATTTACTGGCCGTGGTATTGGGCCTGACCGTCGCCGGCCTGATGCTCCTCTTGCTCGGCAAAAATCCGGTGACGGCTTACGGATATTTGTTCACCTCGGTTTTTCGGGACAAGTACACTTTTTCGGAAGTGTTCGTCAAGGCGACGCCACTCATCTTCACCGGACTCGCCTTCGCCTTCACCTACCAGGCGAACCTCTTCAACATCGGGGCGCAGGGGCAGTTCTACATCGGGGCGCTCCTGGCGGTGGCGGCGTCCCTGTATATGCAGCGCCGGGTGCCGACCGCCCTGGCTTTGCCGGTGGTGATGCTTCTGGCCGCATGCGGCGGAGGCTTGTGGGGCGGCTTCATCGGTTACGTCAAGGCCCGGTTCAAGGCGAACGAGTTCCTGGTCAGCATGATGTCGACCTATGTGGCCCTGGCCCTGATGAACTACATGCTCCGGACCTTCCTGATGGAAGCGAAGGGCGAGTACCCGCAGACCGATTCCCTCGCCCGGGTGATATGGCTACCGACCCTGATGAAGGGAGCGCGCCTGCATTACGGTTTCATCCTGGCCGTGGCGGTGGCGCTGGCGGTATGGATTATCCTCTACAAGACGAAATTCGGCTTCCGCATCCGGGTGGTCGGGCATAACCGGGACGCCGCCCAATTGGCCGGCATCGACACCGGCCGCATTTATCTATCCGCCTTTTTCGTCAGCGGCGCCCTCGCCGGCCTGGCCGGCTTCACCGAAGTGAACGGCGTCCAGCACATGCTGGTCCAGGGCTTTTCGCCGGATTTGGGGGCGATGGGAATTGGCATAGCGATTCTGGCGAACGCGAATCCCATCGGCATCGTCTTCGCCTCGATTCTGTTCGGTCTCCTGAGCGTCGGCGGGAACATCATGGGGCAGATGGCGGGAATACCGTCGAGCGTAGTCTGGCTGATGCAGGGCTTTGTCATGCTGTTCGTCATCATGGCGTATTTCGTGCGGTCGAAAATGGAAATCGGCCGCGAGAAGCGCCGCCTCAGAAAGGCGGTGGAAGCTTGAATATTTTCGAACTCGCCATTCTTGTGCAGGCGGTGAAGATGTCGACGCCGCTCCTGTTCGGCGCCATCGCGGAAGTGTATGCCGAACGGTCCGGCGTCATGGTGACGGCCATCGAGGGGATTTTCCTGGTCGGGGCCTGGAGCGGCTTCGTCGGGGCCTACCACTCGGGCAGTCTGACGATCGGCTTCCTGATGGCCATGGCTTGCGGGATTATTGTCGCCGCCCTCTATGGCTTCATATGCATCGGCCTTAAACAGCACCAGGTCGTCACCGGGACGGCCATCAATATTCTCATGGCCGGGCTCTGCTCGTTTTTGTCCCGGGTGATTTTCGGGGTCCCCCTGATGCCCCTCACCGTCGAACCCCTGGCTTCCCTGCCCATTCCGGTACTGTCGCAAATTCCCTTCCTGGGGCCGATTTTCTTCAATCAGAATATCCTCACCTACCTCCTGTACCTCCTGGTCCCCCTGTCCTGGTTTATCCTGTTCCGGACTTCCCTTGGCCTGACCATCCGCTCCGCCGGCGAGAACCCCGAAGCGGTGGCGGTCGCCGGCATAAATGTGAACCGGGTGCGCTTTTTCACCGTCCTCCTTGCCGGCGCCGCCGGGGGCGTGGCGGGGGCGTTCTACTCCATCGGCTATTTGGGCATGTTCACCGACACCATCATCGGCGGCCGGGGCTGGATTGCCTTCGCCATTTGTTTTCTCGGCAACTGGAATCCCCGCGGCGCGGCCCTGGGCGGTTTGGTGTTTGGCTGCGCCGAAGCCTTCGCCATCCACATGCAGTCCCTGGGGGGGAAGTCCCTGTTCCCCAACGAACTGTTCATCGCCCTCCCCTACATCCTCACCATCGTCCTGACCATCACCCGGAAAGCCTTCAACGTTCCGGCGCAGCTGGGCGTGCCCTACGGCAAGGAACGCTGATGACGGGATCCGCATAATTGCGTAAGTATTCCGCAAATCCTTGAAAGGATGCCAAACATGTTCAGGCTCGTCAAAACCGCCAGGTATCTCATATTGATTCTGCTGGCCGCCCACTGCCTCGCCCCGGCCCGGTCCGGCGATATGTGCAACCTGATTGTCGTCAATTCCCTTTCCGAGGAAATCGTCACCTTCCGGGTGCGGTACTCCACCCCCTACGGCACTCCCCGCCACACCTCTTCGACCATTTTCCTGCCGCCGGGCGGCGATTACCGGCTGGGGGTGCAGGGAACGACCCTACCGGAGCGGATCATCCTGGACCTGGCGACAAAGAGCTACGATTTCCCGGATTTGTCGGGGGTGGAGGCGGCGGACTTCATGCATTTGGAGGCGGTGCACCAGGACGGCGTCCCCATTCTGCGGCGTCTCGACCAGGAGGACCTGCAGGCGAAAGGCGTGGAACACGACTACCTCACCAGCGCCAATCGCCCCAATGCCGTCGACCGGGACTTTTTGACCGGCCTGAAGACCTGGGACAAGGTGGTGGAATTGGTGCAGGAAAAGACGGAAGGGGAAAGGGAACGCCTGGGTCAGATCAAAACCGCCGATGTCGAAGCCGGCCCGATTTGGAACCAGGCGCACGCCCTGGAACGCTGTCCCGAAGCCATAACGGAATGGGCCCAGGCGCATCCCCCGGCCGACCTTTCGGCCCGCTGGACCGGACACTGGACCACGACCGTCCCCAATGAAATGAGCGTCTGCGGTTGCATGGAAGGTACGGCGGATTTGGCCGGAACCCTGTTCGAGGAAAACGCGGGTTGGGGCCGGACGCTTTATTTTCCCTTGTTCTGGCGGGATTGGCAGGGCGTGGCCCGGGTCCAGGCGATGGACAAGGATGCGCCGGAGGAAGGTTTGGGGTTCGACCTCCGCTTCCGCCTGGAGGATGCCGGCGAAAGCGGCGTGGCCGTGATGCTTGACGACTTGATGAGCGATCTGCGGGTTGACGGCTACCGCCCCTGGTCCTTCAGTATCAAGACCGGACCCAATCCGGAGATGTCCGAAGAGTACGTGGCTGAGTATTTTCCGGATGGGCCCAAGGAGGAGGACATCTATTTCAAATCCGCGCCTGGCGACATGTACGACGCCAATATTCAGCTGCAAGAAAGTCTTTTTACCGCTTACGGGAGTGGCACCTTGTACGAGGCGGTGTCGGGCTGGGTGAAGGAGGAGGCTTTCGCCGCCGCCAAATCCGGGGAAGAGGTGCCGGCGTCCCCCGGCGTGATGCTACTTTTCAGCCGCGGGACGTTCGAGGCGGTTTTCATCCCGGACGGCCGCATGCTGATGGCCGGAGGCGAATAGCATTTTGTGGAATTACTCCACATTGAAAGCCGCCGGAAAGTGGCGGATTTCCGGCACGCCGTCCGGAAGAAAGTCGATGGTCACGACGTCTCCCCGGAGCGACTCCCTTTCCAAGCCGTGTGCAAACACGTATTCGCGAATCGCCCGGCGGAGGCGCCCGATTTTTCGCTCGTTGACCGCTTCCGCCGCCAAACCCCGGCGGTCGTTTGCCCGCGCTTTGACTTCGACAAAGACCCAGGTTTTTTTTTCTTTCGCCACCAAATCCAGTTCACCCCTACGGCAATGCACCCGCCGGTCCATGATTTTGAAACCGCGTTCGCGGAGAAAATCCTCCGCCATCGCTTCGCCCATTTCGCCGAATTCCAGGTGCTTTGCCATAATTTGCCGCCTAATCCAGTGCTCCGTAAAACCTGAATTCACCGGCTGCCGGTCCCGCCGTGACGGACAGAACGGCGGCTGTTCGGTGGGGGCGGTTTTGCCGCCGGCTTGGCGGCCGCTTTTTTGGCCGCTTTGCCGGCAGGCGTCGGGGGCGTTTTAATCCGGGACTTCGGTGCCGGTTTTTGCGGAGCGTTTTTCCTGGTTTTCGCCTGAGTGCCGCCATTGTCGGTGTCAGGTTTATTGTTCGTTCCGTTCGCATCCTTGCCGTTTTCCCGGATTAAACCGGACTCGATGAAGCGCGGCGTCAATTTCGGGAAAGCGACCGGGAGCATTTCGGTGATGCTTTCAATCGGGTGGAAGCAGATGTCCCGGCGCACTTCCGGCTGAAGTTCGTCGAGGTCGTGGACGTTTCCGGCGGGAATGATTATGTCCCGTATGCCGGCCCGCCGCGCGGCCAAAACCTTCTCCTTGATGCCGCCGACCGGCAGGACCTTCCCCCGCAGGGTGATTTCCCCGGTCATGGCCAGGCGCGCCCGAATCGAGGTTTTCGTCAAGAGGCTCACCAATGCCGCCACCAGGGTGATGCCGGCGGAAGGGCCGTCCTTGGGGGTGGCGCCTTCGGGAAAATGGATGTGGAGGTCGTGGTTTTCAAAGAAATTTTCGTCCAGCCCCAATTTCACCTCGCGGGTGCGAATCCACGACAGGGCGGCCTGGGCGCTTTCCTTGATGACATCCCCCAGGCGGCCGGTGAGGAGCAGGCCTTTCTTCCCCGCCATCATGCTGGCTTCGATGAAGAGAAGGTCGCCGCCGCTGGCGGTCCAGGCCATGCCGACCGCCACGCCGGGGGCTTCGGCCCGGGTCGGATTGGTGGCGTAGAAGGTGGGGGGGCCGAGATAGGTCTTGATGTCCTTCGCCCCGACGGTAAAGGGCCCGTTGTCCCCGCCCGCTATTTTCACGGCGAGCTTGCGGACGACGGTGGCGATTTCCCGCTCGAAATTCCGGAGCCCCGCTTCGCGGGTATAGGAATTGATGATGGTGAGGAGGGCCTCCTTGTCGATGTTCAGCCGCTTCTTGTCCAGGCCATGGTCGGCGAGGACGCGGGGGATGAGGTATTTGCGGGCGATTTGCAGCTTTTCCTCGTCGGAATAACCGGCGATGCGAAGAATTTCCATCCGGTCCAGGAGAGCCGGGGGAATCGATTCCAAAGTATTGGCGGTGGTGATGAAGACCACTTTCGACAAGTCGAAGGGGGCGTCGAGGTAATGGTCGCGGAAATTGAAGTTCTGCTCCGGGTCGAGGACTTCCAAAAGCGCCGACGAAGGGTCGCCGTGCATGTCGGAGACCAGCTTGTCGACTTCGTCCATCATGAAGACCGGGTTTTTCGTGCCGGCCCGGCGCATGCCCTGGATGATGCGGCCGGGCAGGGCGCCGACGTAGGTGCGGCGGTGGCCGCGGATTTCCGCCTCGTCACGGACTCCGCCCAGGCTGATGCGTTCGAATTTCCGGCCCATGGCTTTGGCGATGGAACGGCCGAGGGAGGTTTTGCCGACGCCGGGGGGGCCGACGAAACAGAGGATGGGACTGCGGCCGGTGGGGTGGATTTTCCTGACCGCCAGGAATTCGATGATGCGGTCCTTCACCTTGGTCAGATCGTAATGGTCGGCGTCGAGGATCTTCCGGGCCTTGACCATGTCTATCTGATCTTCCGTTTCCTTCGACCACGGGAGGGTGGTCATCCAGTCGAGGTAGGTGCGGGACACCGTGTACTCGGCGGAACCGGTCTGCATTCTTTCGAGGCGGGACAGCTCCCGGCGGGATTCCTTCAGGGCCTCCTCCGGCATCCCCGCCTCTTCGATGGCTTTTTCCAGCTCGGCCATTTCCACCCGGTCGTCACCGGAGTCGCCGAGTTCGTTCCGGATGGCCCGGAGCTGCTCCCGCAGGAAAAATTCCCGCTGGCCCTGGTTGATTTTCTGTTTGACGTCCTCGTGGATTTTGGTGCCCAGTTCCACGATTTGCATTTCACGCTCAAGCAGGACGGAAATTTTTTCGAGCCGTTCCTTGATGTTCGCCGCGTCCAAAATGGAGCAGCGCTCTTCCATGGACAAGTTCAGGTTCGCCGCCACCAAATCCGCGAAGCGCCCGGGATCGGTGATGTTCACCGCCGACAGCTTAACCTCCGAAGGCGCGTGGGGAAGCATTTCCAACAGCCGGTTGAACTGGTCCCGGACCGAACGGTGCAAAGCGTCCAGGGCCACCCCGGGTTCGAGGACGTCCTTGATTTCCATGGTGCGGGCGGAAAAATAGGGCTGGCGCTGGAGAATCGTCTCGATGCGAATCCTCTTCAAACCCTGCACCAGGAGCCGCACGCCGCCGTCGGGAAATTTAATCATCTTCAGAATCACCCCGACGCAGCCCTTGTCCCACAGGGCGGAAGGATCGTTGTCGTCGGCGGCCGGCCGCACCACCGGCACGAAGGCGACGAACCGGTCCTGTAGGAGGACGTCGTCCACCAGGCGGATGTCCCGGGGGTCCTGTATGACGTGGGTCAAAAGCATGTCCGGGAACAGCACCGCGTCCCGCAGGGGAAGTATCGGGAGCACGTCGGGCGTGCCGGGCTTGTGATTGGGATCGATGATCGGGGCATGCTCCTCGTGTTCGGCGACATCGTCCATTTCATCGTCATCATCCATATACATGATCCTCTATTGGGCTGACGCCTCAAATCAGGGTTTTGATCCGCAAATGCGTCACCGCGAATGCCGACCGCCGTCCATAGGGCAGAAAAATCTCCAGGACCCCGTCGCGGAGACACGCCTGGCTGGCCTCCTCCGCCACCGGTTCCGGGAGGTTTATCACCTTGCCGAATTCGCCGCGTGACACTTCCATGTGCACGTAACGCTTGGTCCGGCTGGGACAGATGGCCTTCCTCACCCCACGGACCAGCAATTGCTGTCCGTCGACTATCGCCTCGACCGAGGCGGCGTCGACCCCGGGCAAATCGACCTGGACCAGAAAGCCGCCCTCGATTTCCAGCAAATCGGCGGCCGGCTGCCAAACGTCGCGGTTGTCCCCCGCCCCGAAAAATCCGCCTTCCCCCGAAGACATCACGCCGCGACCGCCTATGAAATATATCTTTCCAAAGTGGGACATACAGCCTCCCTGGGGTAAGTTGAAGCGTTCCCCGAAAATCCGCCCGATTTCACCGCCGCCTCTGGCGACCGGCTCTCCTATCCCATTGTCAAGGATATCCCGCCGGCCCGCAAAAGCAAATGCTGTTTTGCGAAATGCGGGGTCAACACCACGTGCCGTTCGTGTCAGCCCGGCGACGAAGTCCGGTGCCGGGCCGTCGGGCCGGGCCGGCGGAAACCCCGTCAATCCTTTCGCAAACGGACGTCCATATGGGGATAGGGCCGGTCGACGCCGTTCTCCTTGAAGAGGCGGTCTATCGCCAAGTAGAGCTGGTGCTGCACCGGCATCCGGTCGTCCAGGCGGCCGGTGAAGACCCGCAGTTCGAAGTTGAGCCCGCTGGCGGCCATCTCCACGAAAAATACCGTCGGGGCCGGCTCGTCCAAAACCTCGTCCAGGGAATCCGCGGCTTCCAGGAGCAGCTCCTGCACCTTGCCGAGATCCGAGCCGTAGGCGACCGTCACCGGAATCACCAGCCGGGTCACCGTGTCCGAGAGGGTCCAATTGACCACCCGGCCGGTGATCAGCTCCTTGTTGGGGATGATGAGTTCGCGCCGGTTCGCGTCCAGAAGGGTGGTGGTGCGGATGTTGATGCGGCTGATGGTGCCGTCGGCGGTGCCGATGCTGACCATGTCCCCGACCCGCACCGGACGTTCGAACAGGAGAATAATCCCCGAGACGAAATTCAGGATGATCTCCTGCAGGCCAAAACCGATGCCGACCGACAGCGCCGCCACCAGCCACTGCGCGTCCGACCAAGCCATCCCCAGTTCGTGGGCAATCCAAATCAGCCCCGCCCCCACCGCCGCGTAACGGATGAGGGAGGCCGTCGCCATGCGGGTGCCGCGTTCGCCGGGATTCCAGCCGAAGAAGGTCAGGTTGAACCAGGCGCCGAGGGGATTCGCGATTAGATAGCAGAAAACGCCGCCAATCAAGGCCCGGGACACTTCGCGGAGAGTCACCGTCCTGGCGTCGCCCTTCAGCCACAGGGATAATTTCCCCAGCCACTCCTGTACCGGAAACAGGTCCGACCATTGCAGCAGCAACAAACCCGCCAGCGCCGCCACCAACAGCCAAACCACCAGACGCCGCGCTTCAACCAGCGAATCCGCCAATTCCTTCTCCACCTCCGGCGGAATACTGGCGGCGGCGGCCTTGACCGGCGCCGGCGAGACGCTGTCGTCGGGGGTGTCGACCGTCTGGGAAAAGTGCCTGGGCCCGGACGCACCGGCCTGGTTCGGCTGGCCGCCCGCTCCGGGGGCGGCAATGTTCGCGTCGGGCAGGGAAATTTTCCGGTCCGATCTCGACCGGGCGCGTTCCGACAACAGGTGGGCGCGCTCCGGCGGCTGGCGGCCGGAGTCGGGTCTGCCCCGTTCCGATTCGGGCCGCTGCGTTGCCCCGGGGCCGGGGGTTTTATTCTGGATGCTGGCGGCGTTGTCCTGCCGCAGGCGGGGGGACAAGGCGGCCTCCGCCGGGGTCCCCCCCCCGGCCATAAGCCGCCGCCGCCGGCCGCCGGAACGGATCGCGCCGAACCGGTAGAACAGGATGGCCCGCGCCCGCTGGCGCTCCCGCGAACGCGCCAGGCTGAGACTCCAGTACAAGGCCGCCGCTCCCAGAACGGTCACGATGAGGCCGGAAACCGCCGCTTTGTGGATGACTAAAACCGCCCCGTAATTGTAACCCATCAGGGACATCCCCAGCCATACCACCCCCAAAACCATCACCGTCAGGTGCAGGGCCTGCCAAACGCCGTTCCAGCCCCGCACGCAATCCTTCAGGAGTACCGCGGGACGCATCCGGAGCAGCCAAAACCCCACCGCCAGCCCGGCGAGAAGCATCGATAACACGCTTCCCAAGGATTGGTACTCCGGCGGTTCGGTCCGGTTCAGGGCGTAACAGACGACGGTCCACAACGGGAGGCCGAAGAGGGCGAGGGAAGTCAAACGGCGGGCGAGACGCTGGCAGAGGGGCGGAGGGGTCCGGGCGTAAAACTCGAGAATCCCGTCGGCGTCGCAGAAATGCCGCCAGAGATTGACCAGAAGCCAGGGGATGACGGTCAGTAAAAACGCCTCTCCGAGAGCCGCCGCCGCTCCGGTCGGGAGGGCGGAACGCCAGATGGCGGCTCCGGCGGCGAACATGGCCAAAGGCGCCGGGTAGGAGCGCAGGGCGATTTTACCCAGTCGCCAGAGGAGACCCCGGGGACTGCCCGCCAGTGGCGCGTGGCGGGCGAGGATTTTGAACCATTTCAATTTTCCGAGGAGGCGGGCCAGGAACCCCGGCGCGAAAGCGGCGGCCAGCATGACCAGGAGCCAGGGCGAGGCGACGAGACCGGACACGAACGCCGCCCCGGTATCCCGCCACAGGCTGGTTCCGGCGCTATCCCGCCACACCCCTTTGAGGACGTCCCGGAGGGAAATCCGCCACAGTGGTGGTGAACCGGGGAGTTCCAGGACGTAACGCTCGGCCAGGGCGGTGTATTGCCGGGAGATGCGCTGGAGTTCCTTGCCGGAGGAGTCGAGGTCGATGAGGGCGGCGGCGTGGCGGGAGACGGCGTCCGACAGGCTGGCGACCAGTTTGGCGTGATAGTCGAGGATCTTTCTGGCCTGACCGATGACTTCGTTGCGTTCCACCTCGGAGCGGGCGGCGACGTCCGGCCGCGCGGCGAAGGCGGCGAGTTCCTTCTCCAGGCGGGGGACGGTACGGCGTAGCTCGTCCAGACTGGCGAGGGAAAGCCCCATGATGTTGCCGCCCAGGAGGCTTTCGCGATCCTTCCTGGACTGGTAGACGTCACGCTGGAGACTGCGGCGTTTGGCCCAGAGGTAGGTCCCCAGAGTCCGGCCGCCGCCGCCGGATTCGAGTTGTTCGCGGATGCGTTCGTAATCCTTCTGCAGGGTGTCGACGTTGGCGTCGGCGGTTTGCAGATAGGCGGTGCGGCGGTTTTCGTATGTAAGGATCTGGTTCAGGGTTTTGGAGAGTTCGTCGTTTTCGGCGGCGACGGCGCGGAAGTCGGGGGGAAGGGCGTCCAGGACCCGGGCGGCGGCGGCTTCGCTTTCGCGGCGGAGGCGGTCGGCGTCCGCGCGGCGTTTATCGGCGATTATCCTGGCCAGGTGCTCCCGCCGGGCCTTGCCGTATTCGATGCGATGGGAGAGGAGGGTGCGCTCGGCGTTGTCGAGTTGGGCCAAAGGTTCCTGGACGTTGCGGTAATAATCCGAATTGGCGACGATTTCGTTGTCGGCGCGGCGGCGGGCGGACTGGGCTTCCCGCAGGGCGGTTTTCAAAACCTCGGGCAGGTCGTCGGATAGGGGTTCGGGTTTGGCGGCGAGCCGGGCCTGGGCGGCTTCGGCGTTTTTGCGTGATTCGGCCAGGCGCTGGCTTTGCGCTTCGTGGCGGGAGACCCGTTCGTTGAGCAGTTTGTTCAAGTCCGGCAGGTCGACGTCGAGTTCGCGCAGTTCCGCCTCGAGGTCGGCCAGGGAATGCCCGGCGTCGGCTTCTTCGGGAGCGGCGGCGCGGCGGCGCAGCGCCTGGTCCTCCCCTTCGATGGCTTGGAGCCGGGCCGGGGCGCCGTCGACGGTTTTCCGGCGGCGGGCGAGCTGTTCGGAGGCCTGTTGGGCGGCTTGCCAGCCGGCCAGCGCCTCTTTCCACTGTTCCGCCACTTTGGCGCGGAGCGCCTCGTCCTCGATTTCCTTCGGTATGGCTTCGAGACGGGCCTGGGCGGCGGCGGCGCGTTCGGCATAACTTTGCCCGCGCGGCTGGGAGGTCGCGGCGGCTTCGCCGTCAAGCGGACCGGCGGCGTCCGCGGCGTGGCCGGCGGAGCGGTTATTCTTGCCGGCCTGGTCTTCGGCCGCGTGGGTGGTTATGCCGCATGCCTGCCAGAGGGCGAGACAGAGGAGCAGAATGCCGGACGTGGAAATGAATATGCCTGGTTTGTAGCAATGACGTGGGTGATGCTGGCGCATGGATTGCTGTCTCCCGCCCGGTTATCGGTTAGGAATTCGGGCAACAAAGAAGGGGTGCAACCCTTTCGAGTCGCACCCCTGGTAACTGTTGATCGGGCCGGGTGGATCTGCACCACCGTTTTCTTGTCCCCCAGCCTTAGAGTGCAGTGGATTAATAATACGAATCCAGGCCGGCCAAAACCAGCGAAAAGCGCCAGCAGGGAGAATGCGGCCACGGCGGCGAAGACTTCGCAAACACTTTTCGCGTGGGGATCGGCGGTTCAATCGCCACTTCGCAGAACTTTAGAATTTGCTTTTAATCCCTTCCGGCAATTCCGGCGTCCCCCCCCGGCACGAACACACGTACGAGGCAATTTCCAGAGCCGTCTCCAAAATCTTCTCCACTTCCCACCCCTTCAATAAACCCATCATCACCGCCGCCGTCACCGAGTCGCCCGCCCCGATGGTGTCCGCCACCTTCGCCACCGCCGGCGGGGCCTGGTGGATCAGCTTTTCCGGTGTCTGCCACGACGCCCCTTCCGCCCCTTTCGTGACCACCAGGTGCTTGACGTTGGGGTAAGCCTCCAGCAGCTGGATCATGCTGTCGTCGGGGTTCAAGGTCCACTGGAACATCTCCGCCACGGCGGGGAGTTCGTCATGGTTCATCTTGACGACGGTCGCCCGCTGCATGCCGAGGTGGAGTATTTCCTTGTCGACAAAGGGTGGGCGGAGATTGATGTCGAAAATCTTGATGGCCTCGGGGGTGACGATGTCGAGAATCGCGTGGGTGGTGACTTTGCCGTTTTCCTGACGCTGGGCCAGGGAACCGAAGTTGATGGCTTTGGCCTTTTCGGCCAGATCCAGAACCGGCCCGGTGACCGGGAGCCTGTCCCAGGCCACGTTTTCGTGGATGACGTAGGTGGCGTTGCCGGCGGCGTCGAGTTTGGCGTCGACGGTGCTGGTGGGGACGTCGGGGAGGGAGACGATGGTGGAGGTATCGAGATGCATGGCCTTCAGCCGGTCGAGAATTTCCTTGCCGAGGGGGTCGTCCCCGACCGCCGAGACGATATGGGCGTCGGCCCCGAGCTGCGCCGCATGCCAGGCGACGTTAGAGGGGGCTCCCCCCAACATTTTTCCGTCCGGCAGTACATCCCAAAGAATTTCACCAAGACTGATCGTGAGGGGGCGTGACATGTGGGGCTCCTAAAGAAAGGGAGGATTCATGGCCGATTTACCTGTGCGTAGCCGACAGTATAATGCGTCCGTCCGGTTATTGAAACTGGCGTTTTGCAAAAACGCCATGCGCACCGGCTGACGACGCTTTGGCAACCTTCGGCATCGACAGCAGCATTGCAATTCCGGAGGCAGTTTGTACAGTTAAAATGGAATTCTGGACAACGTTTTTCGGAGCCGCGACAGGCGGTCCGGCCGCCCCTCCGAAAAACTGCAATTATACCCGGGCATCGTCCGCTTCGACGCCCATTCACCCCAGCCCGAAAGGCAGGTTATGACCGCTTCCGCCCCCGTTACCGCCACTCCCGCCACCGGCAAAAAACGCATCCTCACCGGCGACCGCCCCACCGGCCGCCTGCATCTCGGGCATTACGTCGGCTCCCTGAAGGCCCGGGTCGAACTCCAGCACAGCTACGACACCACCCTGATCGTCGCCGACCTGCACATGCTCACCACCAAACCGACCCGTGAGGATATCGAACACATTTCGGAAAACGCCCGCGGCCTGGTCCTCGACTATCTCGCCGCCGGCATCGATCCGGACACTACCACCATCTACCTGCAGTCGGCCGTGCGTGAGACCTATGAACTGAACCTCATTCTGGAAATGCTCGTCACCGTGAACCGGCTCACCCGGGTGCCGAGCCTCAAGGACATGGCCCGGGCCGCGAATTTGTCGGACGAGGAAATGCCTTTCGGACTTTTGGGCTATCCGGTGCTGCAAGCCGCCGACATTCTTCTGCCGCGCGCGCATTTGGTTCCGGTCGGCAAGGACAATGAATCCCACGTCGAGGTGACGCGGGAGGTGGCCCGGCGCTTCAACCAGCTTTACGGCGAGGTCTTCCCCATCCCCGACGTCCTCATCGGCGAGGTCCCGACCCTCCTCGGCACCGACGGCCAAGGCAAAATGTCGAAATCGCTGGGAAACACCATCTACCTTTCGGACGACGAAAAATCCGTCAACAAGAAGGTGCGCGGCATGTACACGGACCCGAAGCGCGTTCACGCCCACATCCCCGGCACCGTCGAGGGAAACCCGGTTTTCCAGTATCACGACGCCTTCAATCCCGACAAGGCCCAGGTCGAGGACTTCAAAAAGCGCTACCGCGAGGGGAACATCGGCGACGTGGAAATCAAGGACGCCCTCGCGAAGGCGATAAACAATTTCCTCGCCCCGATGCGCGGGCGTTACGCCCAATTCGAGGCCGACCCCGGCTTTGTCGACCAGGTGATAATCGACGGCACCGAAAAAATGCGGGCGACCGCCGCCGCCACCATGAAGGACGTCAAGTCGGCGATGGGGCTGGCGGGAGCCTTCAATAGAATCTCCCGCGCGGCGGAGAAAAGGCGCAAAAAACATGGTTGAGGCGCCGGCGCTTGAACCGGCCGGGTTGATAGGGTATTTTATAGTGTATGGGCGGAGGTATGACCGGCCCGGAAGACCAGGAGGTATGCGACCATGCGCATGACTATCGACATTGACGAGGAGTTGATGAAGAAAGCCAAGGAAATCACCGGGATCAAGACCATGAAAGGGGTGGTGGCGGAGGCGTTGAGGGTGTATATCGACAACCACTCGGGAAAAAGCCTGGCGGATTTTCTCGAACGTTATCCCCAATACCATTTGAAGGGCGGCACGGCTCACAAAAAAGGGAAATAACCATGCACATGAGTATCGAGATTGACGACGAGACACTGAAGGAAGCTATGGAATTTTCCAAAATCAAGACCAAGAATGAGATTGTGGTGCAGGCGGTAAGGGAGTTAATCTCCATTCATGTGCAAAAGGAGATACTGAAACTTCGCGGCAAGATCCGTTTTGCCGACGATTATGTGTACAAATCCTGAGGAGAGGTAAATAATGGTACTGGTGGACACCTCTGTCATTATAGATTTTCTGAGGGGAATTCATAATTTCAAGTCGGAGATTTTTGACAAATTGGTCCATGGTAACAGTCCGTTCGCCATTTCTGCCTTTACCCATATGGAGGTGTTGCAAGGAGCGCGAAACAACCCGGATTATGAACGGTTGAAAGCGTACCTTGACCAGCTCGAAGTTTACTACCCCTACGATGACATAAATACCTACGAAAAAGCTGCCAAGATTTATACGGAACTACGTCGCAAGGGAAAAACCATCCGGAATTCGATCGACTTGTTGATTGCCCTAACGGCAGTCGACAACGGTTTTCAACTTCTTCACAACGATCACGATTTCGACGTGATTACCGGTGCCATGCCTGAACTTGTATCCCTCGATGCATAGGGGTTCGTAATGGTGCCCCAAACGCGACAATCGAACTTAGACAAGGATTGACCTCATGTGCGGAATAGTCGGCGTAGTCGGTCTCCCCAACGCCATTCAAATAGTTGTCGAAGGCTTGCACACCCTTGAATACCGCGGCTACGATTCGGCCGGAATCGTCTGGCCGGACCAGGGCGCCTTCGCCCTTTGCCGCGCGCCGGGGCGGGTCGCGGATTTGGAAAAACTCCTCGAGGGAAAACGTTCCCCGGCGGTCGAGTCGGCCATGGGCCACACCCGCTGGGCCACCCACGGCCCGCCGTCCGAGAAGAACGCCCATCCGCAACTTTCCCACGACCGGCGCATCGCCGTGGTCCATAACGGCATCATCGACAATTTCGCCAAACTGAAGGAGGAGCTGCTTGGCTCAGGCGTTCCCTTCCACTCCGACACCGACACCGAGGTCGTCGCCAATTGCATCGCCAAACGCTACCGGAACGGCAATCTCCTCGAAGCGGTAGAACAAACCGTCGCCATCCTTGACGGAACCTTCGCCCTGGCCATCATGGCCGCGGATCAACCCAGCCTCATAGTCGCCGCGCGCCGGGGTTCCCCCCTCGCCGTCGGCTTCGGGGACGGCTTCCACATGCTTGCCTCCGACGCCATACCGATTTCCCCCCATACCCGCCGGGTCTGCTTTCTTGAGGACGACCAGGTCGCGCAAATCACCCCCTATTCCTGTGAAATTCGCAAAAACGGCGCCGCCGCACCCTTCCAATGCATCGAGGTCACCTGGTCGGCGGAGGCGGCCCAGAAGGACGGCTTTCCGCATTACATGCTCAAGGAAATTTACGAACAGCCGACCGTCCTGGAAAACATGTTCCGCAACCGCCTCCGGCTCCCCCCATCGGCCGACGCCGATCCCGAGTTCGTCTCCGACGGCATAGATTTTCCGGCGGAATATTTCAAGAACGTCAGCCGCATCGTCATGCTGGGGCAGGGAACCGCCTACAACGCCTGCATGGTCGGCCGCAACATGATTGAACGCACCACCAATATCCCCAGTTACCCCGAATACGCCGCCGATTTCCGTTACCGCGACCCCATTCTCGACCCCTCGGTCCTGGTCATCGCCGTCACCCAGTCGGGGGAAACGATGGACACCCTGGCGGCGGTGCGGCTGGCCCGGGAGGCCGGCTGCAAGGTGATTGCGCTCGTCAACGTGGTCGGCAGTTCCATAGCCCGCGAGGCGGACGGGGTCTTCTATTTGAACTGCGGGCCGGAAATCGGCGTCGCGAGCACCAAGGCTTTTACCGCGATGATTGCGGGGCTGTACTTCGTGGCGCTGAGAATGGGCCAGCTCAGGGAAAGCATCGATCGCGCCGAACTCCGGCGGCGGGTGCGGGATTTATTGGGAATCGGCTATCGCCTCCAAGGGGTGCTGGCGACTGACCCCGAAATTCGCCGTTTGGCCCTGAAGTACATGAACGCGGCGAATTTCCTGTTTCTCGGCCGGGGAACCGGCTGGCCCCTCGCCATGGAGGGCGCCTTGAAATTGAAGGAGGTCAGTTACATCCACGCCGAAGGCTACGACGCGGCCGAAATGAAACACGGCCCCATCGCCCTGGTCGACGAAAACATGCCGGTTCTGGCGATAGCCCTGCAGGGCCGGCGCTACGACAAGCTTTTGGGGAACATCCAGGAAATCAAGGCGCGGAAGGGGAAGGTCATAGCCATCGCGAGCCTGGGCGACAAACAGATTGGCAATCTCGCCGACGACGTGATTTACATCAAGGCCGAATCGGGGATCATGAACTCGATCTGCTGCGCGGTCCCCTTGCAGTTGTTGTCCTATCACATCGCGGTGGCACGGGGCTGCGACGTGGACAAGCCGAAGAACCTGGCGAAGAGCGTGACGGTGGAGTAACCATGCGCCTCGACCTCCTCACCCTTTTTCCAAATCTGTTTTCCGGCTTCCTCTCGGAATCGATTCCGAAAATCGCCCAAGAAAAAGGCAGCGTCGCCATCCACGTCCATAACATCCGCGACTGGTCCCTGAACAAACACGGCAAAGTCGACGACCGGCCTTTCGGCGGCGGCCCCGGCATGGTCATGGCCTGCCAGCCGCTGGTCGATTGCGTGGAGGCGGTGCGGGGGCTGGACCCGGAGCCGGGCCGGCTGATTTTCCTTACCCCCGAGGGACGCCGCTTCAATCAGCAGGTGGCGGCGGAACTGGCCGGCGAAAAACGTCTGATCCTGGTTTCCGGCCGCTACGAAGGGTTCGACGAACGCATCTTCGAGTTGCTCGCGCCGGAACGTTTGTCCCTGGGCGACTTCATTTTGTCGGGTGGCGAAGTGGCGGCGATGGCGGTGGCGGACGCGGTGGTGCGGCTGTTGCCGGACGTTTTGGGCTGCGCCGAATCAGCGACGGCGGATTCGTTTTCGCCCGGGTCGCAAGGTTTGCTTGATTATCCGCATTACACCCAGCCGGCGGAATTCCGGGGGCTGGCGGTGCCGGAGGTGCTCCGGAGCGGCAATCACGCCCGGATTGACGCCTGGCGGCGGGAGCGGGCTCTCGCGAAAACGCGGCTGTTCCGCCAGGATTTGCTTGGGGGACTTGAGGATGCCGGTAAATGATCCAGGCGGAACGACCGCCGCAAAACATGGTTTTAAATACGTAAAATGAGCGCTTCTCAAAGCCCTTTCCGGCCGGTATACTTCCTCGCGACCCATCACCTCGATAGGCAGGGCAAACCCAAAAACCGCTAAAGGAGCAAGGCATGATACTCGGCATAAACGGCGCCACCACTGAACGCTGCAGCCTCGAAGAGGATATCCGCATCGCCGGCGCCTGCGGCTACCAGGTGGTCGAAATCCGCATGGACAAGCTGGAAACGTACCTGAAGGGACACTCCTTCGCCGACCTCAAGGCACTGCTGGCCAAGGCCGGCGTCAAGCCCTGGACCATCAACGCGATTGGCCACTCCACCATGCAGGAAGGGGCGGAGGAGGCGCGGGTGCTGCGGGAGACGGAACGTTTCGCCGATTTCGCCGCCGCCATCGACTGTCCCTGGATTGTCGCCTGCCCGGGCAAACACCAGGGCGCCTCTTGGGATGAAATCCTCACGAAGTCCGCCGCCTCCTTCGCGAAGCAGGCCGACCTCGCCTGGAAGAAGCGGGTCAACCTGTCCCTGGAATTCCTCGGCTTCCCCTGGGCGGCGGTGCAGACCGTCTCGCAGGCTTGGGCGGTGGTGAAGGCCGCGAACCGCCTGAACACGGGGATTACCATCGACACCGCGCACTTCCATTCCGGATCCAGCCAGCTGGCGGAAATTTCCCTGCTCCCGGCGGGCGCCTTGGCCGTTTTCCACCTGAACGATTTGGTCGACAAGCCAAAGCACGAGATTGGCGACTACGATCGGGTCATGCCGGGCGACGGGGTGATTCCCCTGAAGGAAGTGGTTAGGGAAGTGCAGCGGATCGGCTTCAAGGGCGTGGCCTCGATTGAAATTTTCAACCACGACTTCAACCAGCGGGATCCGGAAGGCGTCGCCAGACTGGCGATTGAAAAGATGGGACCTCTGGTATCCTGAAGATAGACGGTCAAACCGGCAATTGCGGCTCTGGGGACCCGTCTCGGCACCCGGTCGCCAGGCCTCGCAGGCCTGCAGACCCGGACCGGGCGGGTTCCGGCCGACCCAAACCGGACGGATGAATGCGGATGCATTATGGGCAAGGCAAAGAACATCAACGACATCGCCAAGCTGGCGGGCGTATCGCGCTCGACCGTGTCCTAAACCGCCAATCGCCACTTTGCAAAAACCGTTTTTGCCCGGATTTCAAGGGTTTTTGATTTTACAAAATCGCCATTCGGCGGTTTGAATGGTGATTTTGCAAAAGTCCAGTTATAACCCTATTATATCGGACTATTCAGAGCACAATATCAATCCGCTCCTTTTTGTCATCCGTGTAATTTAGGAGCGATTCCATAAAACACCGCGTCACCGCCAAACATGGCGCTTTTTCCTCGGGGTTCTCCCGACCGTTCGCGCATTGTCCATCCCCACGCCCCGCCGGCAGCCGCTCCGCATTCGCGAAGCAGGCATAAAGGCCTCTTGTCCGGCACGGCCGAAAACGTGGCGCGTGCCCCGGGCACATTTCCGGAAAGGGAGGATCCTCTTGACCGAAGCTTGGACGGGCTGAAAATGGTGCGGGTGAGGGAATTCACGTAGGACGCTTCGAGATCGGCCTGATCCACGCAGCGGCGGGTGGTGGCGTCCGCCAAGACCAAGCCGATGTCGGATGAATACGCCGGTTCCTGGAAGAAGTTCGGCGACCTCTACTCCTACATCCAGGGATTGAAATAATCGTCTCCGCCGCCGGCTGGGCGATCGCCGCCGCGCCGGAACGCATTGACGGACGTCATGGAGGATTGAATGTACCGGCTGGCCCGGCTGCTGGGGCCGGTCGGAAAAGCCGGCGGCGACCCATATCTCCACAGGCAGGAGGATGCGAAATGATGCTGGTCTTGCTGTTCGTGTTTCTGGTCGCCTTCATCCTGCTGCGCGTCCCCATCGCCATCGCCGTAGGCGCGGCCTCGTTCATCTACATTCTCGGCACCGGCAACACCACCCCCCTCCACACCGCCGTGCAGCGCATGGCCTCGGGGGTCAACGCCTACACCCTCCTCGCCATCCCCTTCTTCATCTTCGCCGGCAACATCATGAACCACGGCGGCGTCACCACCCGCATCTTCAATTTCGCCCATGCCTGCGTCGGACACGATGTGGACGCGCTTTGCGATGCCCTCGACGCGGCCCGCACCGTCTCCGGCAAACCCACCGTGATTCTGGCCCAATGCGTCAAGGGGAAGGGCATTCCATTCATGGAGGGGAAAAACGTCTGGCACGGCAATCCGATTGGCGTGGAGCAATACGCCGAAGCCATGGCCGCATTGGGAGGACAGGCATGAACCCGGAAAAGACCATCCGCGAGGCTTACGGCGAGGCGTTGGTGAAATACGGGAAAAACGATCCGCGAGTGGTGGTTCTCGACGCCGACGTTTCCTCCTCGACCAAATCCGGATTGTTCGCCGGTGCCTGCCCGGAACGTTTTTTCAATTTGGGCATCGCCAAGGCGAACATGACCGCCATGGCCGCCGGTTTCGCCGCCGAGGGGAGGATTCCCTTCGTCAACACCTTTGCCGTGTTCCTCGCCACCACCGGTTCCCTGGCCATGCGCACCTTTGGCGGCTACGCGGGTTTGCCGGTGAAATACCGCGAACTGATTTGCCGCTGCGCCGGCGAAACGGGGGGGATTGTCACCGCCGAGGAACACAATATCATTGGCGGGCTGGGTAGCGCCGTGGCGGAGGTGCTGGCGGAGGCGGGTTCCGCAACGCCGTTGGCCCGGGTGGGGATTGGGGATCGCTTCACGGAAACGGGCAGCTACGCCGCTTTGCAGAAGGCCTTCGGGCTGGACGCCGCCTCCATCGCGGAGAAGGCGCTGTCAGTCCTGCGCAAATAAGCCGGGGCATACGCACGGCACCTATCACGAAGGAGGCAATCATGAATGAACCCATGCGGAAGTACCTGCGGGTCGGCATCGTCAATTTCATGGCGTTCCCCGACACCCTCAAGGGCGAAGGCGACATTCTCGCCGCCACCCGCGCCATCTGCGAGGACGACTACTTCGACGTCATCGAAGTCACCTGGATCAAGAATCCCGAAACCCGCCGGCAGGTGAAAAAAATGGTCGACACCGCCGGCCTCACCCTCACCTACGGCGCCCAGCCCAGGATGCTCACCACCGGATCCAACATCAATGACCTCGACCCCGCCCGGCGCGCCGCCGCCCTCGCCTCCCTCAAGGAAGGCATCGATGAAGCCTATGAACTCGGCGCCAAGGGCTTCGCCTTCCTGTCCGGCAAATACGAGGAGGCGAACAAGGAACATTCCTTCGAACTGCTCGTCGATTCGACCTCGCAACTCTGCGCCTACGCCAAGGCGAAGGGCGACCTGCCGATCCTGCTCGAAGTCTTCGACCACGACTTCGACAAGAAATCCCTCATCGGGCCCGCCCCCCTGGCCCGGCAATTCGCTGAAAAGATCAAGTGCCGGCACGACAATTTCGGCCTGATGGTCGACCTCTCGCACATCGCCCAGCTTCGCGAGACCCTTCGCGAAAACCTCCTGCCCATCGCCCCCTATATCCGCCACGCCCATGTGGCCAACGCCGTCCTGAAGCCCGGGGCCGAGGCGGTCGGCGACCTGCACCCGCGTTTCGGCTTCCCCAACAGCGCCATCGGGGTGCGGGAAGTCGGCGAATATCTGCGCATTCTCCTGGACATTGGCTACCTCAACCCCAATAATCCCCCCATCTTCTCCTTTGAAGTCAAACCCTGGGGCGACGAATGCCCGCATCTGGTCATCGCCAATGCCAAGCGCGTCCTGAACGAGGCTTGGGCCCGGCTCTGAGGCGATTTCCCCCGGCCCCCGCCGTCCGACCGTGCAGCCGGACGGCGATTCCTTGGACAAACCCCATCCCATTTTATAAGGAACCCCACACATGAAGATTGTCGTACTCGACGGTTACACCCTCAACCCGGGTGACATCAGCTGGGACGGTTTCAAGGGCCTGGGAGAAGTCGTCGTCCATGACCGCACCCACCCCGACGACATCCTCAGCCGCCTCGCCGACGCCGACGCGGTCATCACCAACAAGACGCCCATCACCCGCGGGACGCTCGACGCCAGGCCGAACATCAGGTATATCGGCGTTATCGCCACCGGCTACAATGTCGTCGATGTCGCGGCCGCCAAGGACAAGGGCATTCCCGTCACCAACATCCCCACCTACGGAACCACCGCCGTGGCGCAGTACGTCTTCGCCCTGCTGCTGGAAATCTGCCACCATGTCGGCCACCACGCCCGGACCGTAGCCGAGGGACGCTGGAGCAGGTCCGAGGATTTCTGCTATTGGGATTACCCGCTGATTGAACTCGCCGGGAAAACCATGGGCATCGTCGGCTTCGGCCGGATAGGCCGGACGACCGCCAATATCGCGGTCGCTTTGGGGATGAAGGTTCTGGCCTTCGACGCGGACGTCAACCGGGATTTCGAGTCCGAGGCCATAAAATACGCCGGCCTTGACCAGCTGCTCGCCCAAGCCGACGTCGTCAGCCTGCATGTGCCGCTGTTCGATTCGACCCGGGGCATGATCAACCGGGACTCCCTAGCCAAGATGAAGGACGGCGTCATCATCATCAACACTTCGCGCGGTCCCCTGGTTGTGGAGGAGGACCTAATCCGGGCGCTGGACAGCGGCAAAGTTTTCGGCTATGCCGCCGACGTGGTGTCGGTGGAGCCGATTCCCGCCGACAATCCCCTGCCCAAACACGAGCGTTGCCTCATCACCCCCCATATCGCCTGGGCCCCGAAAGCGGCGCGGGAGCGCCTCATGCGGATTGCCGTCGACAATCTCGCCGCTTTCGTCAAGGGGACGCCCTGCAACGTGGTCAATCCGTGAACCGGTCGATACTCACAAGATCAATAAAACGGCGTGGCGTATTTTCAGCGGTGGAGTTCGCCGCTGAAAATACGCCATGCCGTTTTGTATTTGGCTGTTAAGGGACCTCGCCAATGATTACGGTTCGCAAAACGCCTACGGGTCAAATCACCCCTTGCGCCAGCATCGCGTCGGCGACCTTGACAAAGCCGGCGATGTTCGCGCCGATTACGTAATTCCCCTTCTGGCCGTAACGCGCGGCGGTTTCGGCGCAATTGCGGTGAATCTCCCGCATAATCGCCTTGAGCCGGGTATCCACTTCCTCCAGGGTCCACGACATGCGGATGGAGTTCTGGGCCATTTCCAGACCCGACGTCGCCACACCGCCGGCGTTGGCGGCTTTGCCGGGGCCGTAGAGTATGCCCGCCTTCTGGAAGATTTCCACGCCCTGGGGAACGGTGGGCATATTCGCGCCTTCCGAAATCAGGATGCAGCCGTTCTTCACCATCAGTTCGGCGTCGGCGGCGTCGATTTCATTCTGGGTGGCGGAGGGGAAGGCGCAGTCGCAGGGGACGGACCAGGGTTTCTGGTCGGGGATGAAGACGGCGCCCTTGAAGCGTTTGACATATTCGCCGATGCGTTCCCGGCGGACATTTTTCAGGTTCATCACGTAGGCCAGCTTTTCCTGGTCGAAGCCGTCGGGATCGTGGATGAAGCCGGAGGAGTCGGACAGGGTGACCGGTTTCGCGCCGAGGTCCAGGAGTTTACGCACCGTGAACTGGGAGACGTTCCCCGAACCGGAAATGAGGCAGACCTTGCCCTGCAGATTGTCGTTGCGGGTCGCCAGCATTTCGGCGGCGAAGTAGACGGCGCCGAAGCCGGTCGCTTCCGGCCGGATCAGGGATCCGCCCCATTGCACGCCCTTGCCGGTTATGGCGCCGGTGAATTCGTTTTTGATGCGGCGGTATTGGCCGAAGAGGAAGCCGATTTCGCGGCTGCCGACGCCGGTGTCGCCGGCGGGGATGTCGGTGTCGGGGCCGATGTGGCGGTAGAGTTCGGTCATGTAGGATTGGCAAAAGCGCATCACTTCGCCCTCGCTTTTCCCCTTGGGGTCGAAGTCGGATCCGCCTTTTCCGCCGCCCATCGGCAGGGTGGTGAGGCTGTTCTTGAAGACCTGCTCGAAGGCGAGGAACTTCAGGATGCTCAGGTTCACCGAGGGGTGGAAACGGAGGCCGCCCTTGTAGGGGCCGATGGCGGAGTTGAAGCCGATGCGGAAGCCGCGGTGCACCTGGACCTGGTTCTGATCGTCGACCCAGGGGACGCGGAAAATCAATTGCCGCTCCGGTTCGACCATGCGCTCGATGATGCCGGCCTTGACGTATTGCGGATTGGCGTCGAGGGCCGGGATGATGGACTCGAGCACTTCGCTGACCGCCTGGATGAATTCAGGTTCGTGCGGATTCCGGCATTTCAGTTCGTCGATGACTTTTCTGGCGATGTGCATGGCGCATCCTTTCCTGTAATGGGCAGTTTGTCCTCCGCCGAAACGGGCAGGACCCCTCACCTCGGGACCCTACGATCCATTCTGTCGTCCGGCGGCAAAAACCAGGACAAACACTACATTTTTACAGGATGATTACAAAAAAAATCTCCCCCTTCCCTACAATAAAACGGCGCCCGAAAGCGCCGTTTTTCCCTACAGAACAAGGCATATCCCAATTCACCGGACGATATTCGGCGGGATTAAATATACTGGAGAATGCTAAGCTGCATAATCTGCGTCGAGACCTGCATCGCCGCCTGGAAGGCGTTCGTTGAAGCCTGGAGACGCACCGCGTATTCGGCCAGGGCCTGGTCGTCCATGCCCACCCGCTTGATTCGCGTCTCGTCGTAGCGGACCAGGTCGTCGGCGTGGCGTTCCGAAAGCATTTCGAGGCGCTGCTGCCGGGCGCCATTGAGGGCGCGGGCGTCGACGGTGCGCTGCACGTCGACCTGGACCCGGCCGAGGATGTTGTGGAGCGTTTCCTCGTCGTTGTGTTCCAGGGCCTGCATGACGTCGTTAATCGTGGCGAAGATGTTGTCCTCGCGCTCCTGCCCGGTGTTCCGGTTGGCGCCGGGGGTGATGGTGAAGGAGTCGGTCGTGCCGGCGGGGAGATTGGCCGCGTCGACGTTCATGGTGCCGGCGACTTTGCGGTCTTCCGGTTTGGTCGGGATGTTCCCGTACTTGTCGACCTCGTAGAGGACCACTTTCCCGCCGACGACCGGTTCGTTCGGGTCGGACTTGGCGGTGACGGTCTTGTGCGAGGCGTCCTTGAAGAGGGTGACCTGGGGGCCGTTGTCGCCGCTCGTCACCGTGCCGTGGAAGGTGCCGGCGTAGTCGCAGTTCTGCCCGGGGACGGGGTTGTAGATGTCGATTTCCTGCATGACGGTGTGGGTGGAGCCGGCGTTACGCATGCCGCCCGGATAGACGACGATGTCGGAATTGTCATAGAAGAGTTGTTCGCCATTGGCCCCGGTTTGGGGTTGCCCGTTGTAGTAGTCGAAGTCGACGTTCCCGAAAACGCCGGAGTGGTTGCGTTCTTCCAGGGTCAGGCCGGGCATGTAGCCGTCGATGGCGTAGCCGGAGTTTTCGACAAAGCCTTCGGCGACCAGCTTCGAGTTGTCGCGGTCCTCGAAGGGGACCTTCATCTGCTCGGGGTCGGAGTAGACGCGGACGTAGTAGCCGGGTTCGATGTCGTAGGTTTGGCCGTTGGCGCCTTCCAGGTGAATCTTGTGATCGGGGAGATTGGGAAGCGGCGGATAGTAGACGACCTCGGTGTAGACGTTGCCCTGGCTGTCGGCGTTCTTCCCCTTGATGAGGCCGGAGAGGTTCAGGCCGGAGAGCTGCTGGTTGGTGTCGCCGAGCTGCTCGTAGCAGTCGGTGTCTTCCGACACGGTCAGGTAGGCGCCGGCGAGGCTCGACTTGAATTCCAGGGACCTGCCGTCCGAAGAGACGCCGGCCCGCACGTAAATCCCCGCTTCCTCGACGGCGCGGTTGAAGTCTTCCAGCGTCGCGAAGGTGGCCCGGACGTCGTAGCCGGCGGTGTTCACCGACTCCACGGTCGGGTTGTTGATGTCGTGGGGGTTCGGGGTGGTGACGGTCATGCCCATGTTATGGGCGGGGAAGCCGCCGTCCTTGTAGGAGCCGCGGGGAATCACCGTCCCCTTGGGGAGGGTGCCGTTGGCGGTGAGTTCCTGCCCGGCCGCGATGACGGTGCCGGCGTTGAGTTTGCCGGCGGAGACGGTCATGCCCTTCGGGAGGGTGACGTCGCGGTTCAGGGGGGTGCCGGCGGCGACCCGGCCGCCGTTCGGGAGGAGAATGTCCGTGTTGAAGACCTGACCCGTTTTGAAGGTGGTGTCCTGGGAGAGGGTGAACTCGGGATTGCCGAGGGTGAGATCGGCTTGAAGCTCGGTGGCGCCGCCGAAGGTGACTTTGCCGTTCAGGGCGAGGTCGCCCTGGAGAGCGTAGGTCACGGAAGTGGGGTGGTCCTTGTCGGTGCCGAAGTCCTGGCTGTCCTGGAATGCGGTCCCGGCGGGGAGTTCGAGGTAAACCGAGCCGCCGACGCCGGGGAAGCCCGGTTCGGCGATGAACTGGACCCGGCCGGAGACGACCGAGGCGAGACCCTTGGCCGGGTCGAAGCCTTCCGGCAGGGCAATCGAGCCGGTGGCGATGCGGGCGGCCGGGACGTTGTCGTAAGCGGGACGCGAGAGCTCGACCACGAAGCGGTTCTGCTGTTCGTCGTAACGGTAGTTCACCGAGACGTCGCCGTCGAGGTCGGTCGAGGGGACGTGGTTGAGGTCGTAGCCGGAGGCCGGCGCCTTGTCGAGGCCGGTGATGTTCCAGCCGCTGGCGATGCCGAGGACGTCCTTCGAGACCCCGTTTTCCGTTTCTTCGACAAAGGCCGGAACGTGGATGCTGGCGGAAAGGTTGTCGGGGGTGCTGACCTTCAGGCTGATGTGCGCCGTGCCGACGGACGGCGAGAGGACGATGCCGACCGAGCCGGAGAGGCCGGAGCCGTTGGCGGGTTCCAGATTGACGGTGCCGCCGGCGGTGCTTTGGGTGTAGGTGCCGGTGGCGACCTTGTCGGAGGGACGGGCCTTGTCGAGGGGCTGGGTGTAGAATTCGAGGCTGATATGCGGCTTGTCGGGAGTGCCGTCGTTAAGCGCCTTGACGTAGAGTTCGCCGTTCTTGCCGGTGTTTTCGCCGATGGAGACGCCGGTGAGGTTCCAGGCGCTGAAGACGTTGTTGACGTCGGAGCTGGTTTCCTGGACCACGACGGAAGTGTCCTTCGAACCGTTGGTGAAGGTGTAGACGGAGTCATTGTAGCCGTCGAGGTCGGCGAGGAGGGTCCGGGAGGAAAGCTTGGGGTTGAGGTCCTGCCCGTTCAGCTTGCCGCCGAGGACCTGGTCGTTCCGGTTATTGTTGGCGCTGCCGCGGATGCCGAGGCCGGTGGCGACCATGTTGCCGGCGAAGTCGTCGACCTTCATGGGGGCGTAAACGCCGCTGGTGCCGTAGATGCCGTTATCCTTGTCGTAGACGCTGACGGAACCTTTTTCCCCGTTGTCGCGGGCTTCCTGGGCGACGCCGAAGCCGTGGGGCTGGTAGCCGGGGTGGTTGGAGTAGGTCAGGCCGTGACGCTTTTCGAGGGCGGTCGGTTCGGGCAGGGGTTCGCCGAGATCGACTTCCTGCAGGGCGATGCCGTTACCGTCGGCGTTCAGGGTCACCTTTACGTAGCGGTCCTGGAGGTCGTGCCAGTCGAGGTTCTTCTTGTCGAGCCAGGCGGCGTCGGAGGTGAGGTTGCGGCTGGCGGAAAGGGTGGCTTCCTCGATGGCGTCCTTGACGTCTTCGAGGGTGTCGCACTTCGAGAGGTCGACTTCGAGGCCGCCCGGGCAGGAGGAATAGGAGACGATGATTTTCCCCTTGGGAATGCCCTGGCCGCCGTTCAGGTCCGACAATTGGGTGGAGTGGTCGGTCGTCAGGTTGACGCCGGGGTTCATGTCCTTGGAGGAGATGGTGGTTTCGAGGTTGCCGAAGATGTCGGTGCCGGTCATGTTGATCGGCACTTCGAGGCCGTTGTCGACCAGCAGGTTGATGCGGTTGCTGTTCCCGGTGTAATTGACGTAGGTCCCGACCGTGGTGAAGGGGGCGGAGGTGGATTGGGTGCCGCCGAAGACGTAGCGGGTGCCGTCGTTCTGGTTGCCGTAGGCGACCAGGGACTGGAGGATCTGGTTCATTTCCTGGGCGTTTTCGGCGCGGGTGATGGAGGTGGCGGTGGCGTTGGCGGCGCCGACGACCAGCTTGGACATTTTGTCCGCCTGGATTTTCATGGCTTCGAGGAGACCGTCGGTGTACTTCATGTTGGGGATGCCGGTGGTCTTGATGGAGGTGTTGTACTGCTGGATCTTGGCCATGACGCCGGTAAGCTTGATGCCGACGTTGGCGGAGAGGGGGTTGTCGTCGATTTCCTGGACCTGGGCATACGCGCCGATTTGGGAAGTGACCTTCGACAAATTGGCGAAGTTCTTCTGCATATATAACATCGAATTGGTGTTGACCATCTTATTCGTCGAGCGGATCATCATGTCAGGCCTCCTTGTCTGGCGTTCCCTCATTCTCTTCTTGCCGGGAAGAGGGGAATCCTTTACGCCAAATTGTCATGCAAACAGGATGCCGTTTTTTACAGGAGTGGGGAGTGGTGGGATTAACTCTTTGATAACACGGGGATTACGTCAAATAATGCAGTGAATCAATTCGTTTCGAAAATGCCGCTTCGGCCTTCGCCGGCGGTTTCTGCAGGGAAAAGGAAAAAAATGCCGCTGCTATCCTGAATTTACCAATTGATACACCAGTATCCTTCACGCCCAGTCGCCGCGCGGACGCCCGGCCCCGCCTTTGCCGCGTTTCCTCGCCCCTCCCGCGTTCTTCCGCCATTTCCCCCGCCCGCGCGGAGCCGTGCCGCCTTCGTAGGAAATCGGCGCCTTCAATTCCAGCAGACGATCCCTTAAACGCGCCGCCTCCTCGTACCGCATTTCCGCCGCCGCCTTTTCCATCTCGATTTGCAGCAGGCGGATTTCCTCCTCGGGGGTGATGCCGCCGCCGGACTTCAGGGTCGTCCCGAGAGCGGGAATATAGACCGAACGCTCCTCGTCCACGCCGAAGAATTCCTCCAGACCCGTTTCAATCGCCCGCTTCACCGTCGTGGGGGTGATGCCGTGCTGCTTGTTGAAGGCCAGCTGGGTCTCGCGGCGGCGCGCCGTTTCATCCATGGTTTTCCGCATGGCGTCGGTGATGCGGTCGGCGTATAGAATCACCCGGCCTTCGGTGTTACGGGCGCAGCGGCCGATGATTTGGATTAGGCTGGTCGTGTTCCGGAGGAACCCCTCCTTGTCGGCGTCGAGAATGACCACCAGTGACACTTCCGGCAAATCCAAACCTTCCCGCAGCAAATTGACCCCGATCAGCGCGTCGTAACCGCCGGTCCGGAGGTCGCGAAGTATTTCCACCCGGTCGAGGGTGTGGACGTCGGAATGGAGATAGGTGGTCCTGAGACCGTGTTCGCGGCAGTATTCGTCGAGATCCTCGGCGAGGCGTTTGGTAAGGGTCGTCACCAGGGCGCGTTCCCCCTTTTCCGCCCGGGCCTTGATTTCCTCCATGATGTCCGGGACTTGCCCCTTCGTGGGCCGGACCTCGACCGGCGGGTCCACGAGCCCGGTCGGCCGGACCAGGAGTTCCACCGGCGTACCCGAGGCCGCCAGTTCGTATACGGCCGGCGTCGCCGAAACGTAGAGGCACTGCGGCTCCACTTCCTGGAATTCCTCCCACTTGAGCGGCCGGTTGTCGAGGGCCGAAGGGAGGCGGAAGCCGTGGTCGACCAGGACCCGCTTCCGGGCCTGGTCGCCGTTGTACATGCCCCTGACCTGCGGCAGGGTGACGTGGGACTCGTCCACGATGAGGAGCCAGTCCCGGTCGGGGAAATAGTCGAAGAGGCAGGCCGGACGTTCGCCCGGCCGGCGGCCGTCGAAGTGGCGGGAATAGTTTTCGATGCCTTTGCAGTAACCGATTTCCTCGATCATTTCCAGATCGTACTTGGTGCGGCTTTCCAGCCGCTGGGCTTCGAGCAGTTTACCCTGGCTCCTGAAGAGGGAAAGCTGCTCCTCCAATTCCTCGCCGATGCCTTCCTTGGCCCGGGCCGACGCCTCTTCCGACAGCACGAAGTGGGTAGCCGGAAAAATGGCCCGGTGTTGATAGCGCATGAGGATTTGCCCGGTGATCGGTTCGAATTCGTAGATTTCCTCGATGTCGTCCCCGAACAGTTCGATGCGGATGGCGGTTTGCATGTAGGCGGGCCAGACGTCGACGGCTTCGCCCCGCACGCGGAAGGTGCCGCGCTGGAAGTCGAAGTCGTTACGCTGGTACTCCATTCGGACCAGCCGGCCCAGGAATTCGCGGCGGTCGACGGTGTCCCCGATTTGCACGGTGAGGGCGATGTCCCGGTATTCCTGCGGCCGGCCGAGACCGTAAATGCAGGAGACCGAGGCGACGACGACCACGTCCCGGCGGGTCAGGAGGGCCGAGGTGGCGGAGAGGCGGAGGCGCTCCAGATCGTCGTTGATGGCGGCGTCCTTTTCGATATAGGCGTCGGTTTGCGGGATATAGGCTTCGGGCTGGTAGAAGTCGTAGTAGGAGACGAAGTACTCGACCGCGTTGTCGGGGAAGAACTGACGGAATTCGGAATAGAGCTGCGCCGTGAGGGTTTTGTTGTGGGAAAGGATTAGCGTGGGCTTTTCCGTATTGGCGATGACGTTCGCCATGACGAAGGTTTTTCCCGATCCGGTGACGCCCAGGAGGGTCTGGTGGGGCTTCCCGGCCTTGACGCCGGCGGTGAGTTTGGCGATGGCTTCCGGCTGTTGTCCCGCCGGGGCGAAGTCGGACTTCAGGTTGAAGAGGGGCATGGGTTATTCCATATGGTCGAGTATGGTGCTTACCACCGCGTCGGGGGTCAGGAAACTGGTGTCCAGGTAAACGACGCCCTCTCCCGCCAAGGCGCGGTCGCGGGCGTCCTTCATGGGTCCGACTTGATAGTCGAGTTCGTCCCGGCGCTCGATGTCGGCGAGGATTTGCGGCAACAGGACGTTTTGTCCGGCGGCGCGCATTTCCTCGAAACGGCGTTTGGCCCGGGTCTCGGGGCTGGCGGTGAGGAAGAATTTCCAGCGCGCCTGCGGCAGGACGACGGTGGTGATGTCCCGGCCTTCCATAACCACCGGCCGCTGGTGGCAGAGGGCGCGCTGCCGTTCAATCAAATGCTTCCTGACTTCCGGAACCCGGGCCATGAATTTGACGTTGGCGGTGACCTCGGGACCGCGGATTTCCCGGGAGACGTCGGCGGAGTCCAGGAATATCCGGGCGCCGTCGTCGCTGAAATGAAGGCGCGCCCCGGCGGCGATTCTGGCCATGGCCGCCTCGTCCTCGAGGTTCAGGTGTTGCCGCATGGCCTTGAGGGCGAGGGCGCGGTACATCGCGCCGGTATCGATGTAGAGGAAATTCTTCGCCCGGGCGACGGCGCGGGCCACGGAACTTTTCCCCGAGCCGGCCGGACCGTCGATGGCGACGGCGGGGAGGAGAGGCTCCGGGCTTTCCTGGTTGGGCATGGGTTCTCCGGCCGGGGGTATATACCGAAGGTCTATTGGAATTGTGAAAATGTATATCATCGTGTCAGACGAGGAAGCGAGGGCGGAAATCACTTTTTCAGCCGGCGGCTAGGCAGAAAAAGTTATTTCCGACCGAGCTGACGAAGTATGACGCGATGAGATACGTTTTCACA
>JAVBRG010000022.1:0-18056 GCA_031548195.1 Planctomycetota bacterium
GGCTGTATTTTATCTAACCGCCTTTTTACCTCTATTATACACCGCCAATAGAAATCCTTCACCCCTTATCCTCACTGAACAAACAAAACACCCCAGTCCAATCCAAGGTACGCGGCAACCCCATAATCGGCGCAATCTCCACCCCACTATAAATCCCCAGGAGTGGCACCCTCCCCCGCACCGACTTCTGCACCACCACCGCATCCTCCAACTCCGACCCGTAACGCGCCGCCCTGCCCGCACAATCGATATAAAAAGCGAAAACCGGCTTCCGCTCCGCCCCGATGGTCCTGAACATATGGTCGATTTTCGGCGGAATATACTCGAGATCGAGACTGCGGTACATGATCTGGAACTTGGTCCCGGCCACCATGTCCGACTCGAACATGACAATGCCCTGACGCTTCTTGTCGATGGCAAGACAAAGACGATTGGCGAAATTCTTCTCGTCGTATTTACCGCCCGGATCCCGATTCACGCCGAAGATCATGAAGAAGGGAAACTCGTCCGCCGGCAAGGACGGATGCAATTGGGACTCGATGTAGGAAAGGGCCGGCTGACCGTCGATTTCCAGGATGACCTGTTTCTCCGCCTTGGTCACGGTAAAATAATCGCCGGACGGACGGCAACCGTGCATGATGACGCTGTCCAGCCGCAAACCGCCGGAAAAAGTCAACAGCATCGCCTGCTGATCCTCAATCCCATTGCCGTTCCACTGCATGGTGGGGGTGTTCTCGAAATCCCCAAGCAAACCCGCACCCACCAAAGCGGGCGGTAAAAATCCCAAACCCTTGTCCAAACCCTGCAAAAGCGGCGTGGCGAGATTGAGACGCAAATCGCCATGCGTGCGGTTAACCGCGTCGTAAAGAAGAATGCCCGGCGTCTGGGGTTTCACCCCTGCAGCCGCCATCTGCCGCCCGAGACGCTGCCCAACCGCTTCCTCGCTGTCCGCCAAACCGCCCTCGGAAAACAGCCGGCAGCCGATCCCGTCCAGCCAAAAAGCCGCCAGGCCCACCTGATCGCCGGAATAGCCGTAACGATCGTTCGTAATGGCGCCCACGGCGCCGCCGCCGATGATGGCCGCCCCGCCGCCGGCTTCCGCCTCCACCACGGAACGCAGGTAGAAGGGATCATGCGCCGAAGTCGCGAACAGCAGCACCAGATCGCAGGGATCCGAACGGCCGGCCTGTTCCCGCGCCCGCCGCATGGCACGCATGCCGGCTTCCTCGGTATCGTCGTGTTCACTGTAGCCTACACCTACTTTCATGGGATTCTCCTTTCTTTTGCCGACACCGCATATAATGCATGGCATGGGCCGGCGGTAGTCAACAAACATGGGGCGCTGTGTTCTCGACCGAACACAGCGCCCATAATTATACCCTGGCGGCCCACCGGCAACAATCCCCTACGCCCCGTACAAATCACGCCGCTCCGCATCATACTTCGCATAAATCTCCCGGTAACGCCGCACGTTTTCGGGGTTCGGCGCCACCCGCTTCGCTTCATCGAGAAGAATATATTTCGAGCAAAGCTCAGCCGGCGTACCCTTCACGCCGTCCCTCTCCCGCCGCACCATCAACATCGCCAGTAAGGCCGCCCCGAAAGCGCCGCCCTCGTCATGCATCAGGCAGACGGCGTCGGTGTCAAAAACGTCCGCGATAATCCGCCGCCAATAGGGATTGTTCGCGCCGCCGCCGGTCAGGCGCAGTTGCGGCGGCGGGGGAAGCTTGAGCATCAACCGGTCGTACCCCCATTTAATAGTGAAAATCACCGCCTCGGCCGTGGCCCGGATGAAATTCTCCCGCTTCATGTTGTTCGAAGTCATCCCGGTCATCACCCCGCGGCTGGTCGGGAGGGGCGGCATTCTCTCGCCGTTGAAAAACGGATGCAGCCGCAAACCCTCGGCTCCTACCGGCGACGCGGCCAGGGCCGCCGTGAACGCGTCCAGGTCCATTCCGAACATCTGCTGCACCGTGGTGGTGGCGCTGGTCGCGTTCACCACGCACACCGTCGCCAGCCAGCCGCCCCCGGCCGCCGCGAACACCTGGAGAACCGGATCGAGACCTTCCAGCGGCGCCGATGAATAAATATTGAGGACCCCCGACGTCCCCAGGCCCAAGGTCGCGTCGCCGTCCGAGACGTTCCCCGTGCCGAAGGCGCCCATCACGTTGTCGCCGGAACCGCCGCAAACCAAAGTGCCCGGCGCCAGGCCGAGTTCCCGCGCCGCCTCCGCCGTAAGGGGGCCGACGCAGGCGTCGGATTCGATGACTTCGGGCAGCGCCTTCTCGAGAACCCCCGAGGGATCGATCAGCCCGACCATGTCCAGGTCCCAGCCGCGCTTCACCAGGTTGTAGAAGCCGGTTCCGGAAGCGTCGCCCGGTTCCGTCACCAGGCGGCCGGTCATCCAGAAATTCAGGTAGTCGTGGGGAAGCAGGATGTGCCGCGTTTCCTTCCACAATTCCGGCTCGTTATCCCGCATCCACCTGACTTTCGATGCGGTATAGCCGACCGGCAACGACGTCCCCAGCCGCTTCGCCAAAGCCGCCTCGCCCCCCGCTTCGGCAATGATTTTCGCGTTCGCGCCGGCCGTTTCCATGTCGTTCCAAAGTTTCGCGGCGCGGAGCACCTTCTTGTCCCGACCCAGCATGACCAGGCCGTGATGCTGGCCGGAAACACCGATGCCGCGAATCGCCTCCGGCTTGACCCCCGACTTCTCCACCGCCGACCGGACCGCCTTCACCAGCGCCTCGACCCACCAGGCCGGCTGCTGCTCCCGCCGGCCGTCGTCATTCGAGATGATCTGGTGCGGAGCGTGGCCGCTGCCGATCACGCGCCCCGTTTCGGGATTGAAGACCAGCGCTTTGGTTCCTTGGGTGCCGCAGTCGATGCCCAGGTACATGGCTGTCCTTTCTAAGCTGAAAACAAAACGCGTTAATGATAGTTCAGAACCACCGATTGACACAGAAGGCCCAGAGAACACCGAGGGCACAGAGAACCACTATTTTGAGGGGCGCATCTCAACTGTGTTACCCTAATCCGCATCCTGTTACGCCTGACTCCTCCCCACCCGTCATTCCGGCGCCATAAACATTGAACCGGGGGGACGCGTAGCTCGCCGGACTCCAGGCCGATGGACAATCGCTACCGTGGCGTTTGCTCCTTGTCTCACGGAGGTGTAAATTCCGACCCTGATGGGATGTTTAGTGGAACCGCCGAGCGACGGAGCGACGGTCTATCGGCCTGGATTCCGGCGAGTTGCGCCTCACCCCGGTTGAACGCTTGCGACGCCGGAATGACGCGTGGGGAGGAGTCCGGCGTAACAGGATGCGGATTAAGGTAACACAGTTGAGATGCGCCCTATTTAGAGTACTGCCCTGTATTTTCGCGGTTCTCTGTGCACTCCGTGTATTCTGTGTCACTGTGGTTGATTATTCCATCAAACCTTGGCCGTCGCCGCATCCGGCGTCAAGCCCCGGTACAAGCGGTCCATTTCCGCCAAAAACCAGTCGAACTCCCCGCGGGCGCTGGCCCGGGCCCCATGGGACAGCCGGGAAAACTCCCGCTGCGCCTCCCGCTTGATCCGCCCCGCCTCCTTGAGGAGCTCCTCCGCCCTGGACTGCACCAAAGCCGCCTTCTCGTGCTGCATCTGCGCCGCCTTTTCCTGGACCAGGGCCGCCTTCTCCTGCACCAATGCCGCGTAGCCCCGGAGACGCTCCAGCATGAACATGCGCATGTTCTCGACCTCGAAGGCGTTGCGGGTTATCGCCCATAGATGATGGCCCTTCACCCCCAGGGTCACCGCCTCGACCATGAAACTCGGCTTCGTAAAAAGGGTGGTCGCCAAAAACTTGGCCGCATTCCAGCGGTAGGAACTCCGCGCCACCGCCCACAGGTAGGAAAATAGCGCCCGCAAACGGTAGCCCGGGGTCATGGCGCCGAATTTATGTTTCTGCTTCGCCGGCCAGCGGGAACGCAGCACCGCCGCGCGTTCGAAATAACTCTTCATGTTGCGGGAATACGCCGCGTCCAGGACCCGCTTGTAGTCGTCGACCACCTTCGCCTCCGGCCGCGCCGGCTGGAAATTCAGGCTGAAGCCGTGGGTGTTGTTGCCGCTGGTGGCGCCGCGGATGCGGTTCTCCTTTTCCAGACGCTCGTACAGGTCGGTCTCGGGGAGGGCGGTCAGGAGGCCAATCATCGCCTGGGGAATGCCCATTTCCTGGATGCAATCGGTCATGCGGCTGGCGATGTCCTCGGGATCGGCGTCGAAGCCGATGATGAAGCCGGACATGATTTGGATGCCCCGGGCCTGAATCCGCGCCACTTTTTCACTCATCGAACCCTTGGTGTTGATGTACTTCCTGGTCTCATGCAAACTCTCCTGCGCCGGCGTTTCAATCCCCACGAATACCGAATTGAAGCCCGCCCCCTGCATCAGGTCCAAAAGCTCCTCGTCGTCGGCCATCGACAAGGTGGCTTCCGTAAGGAAGGGGAAGGGCCGGCCGTGCGCCTCCTGCCAGAGGATGATTTCGCCCAACAGTTCCTTGGCCCGCGTCTTGTTGCCGATGAAATTGTCGTCCACGAGAAACACCGTGTCCCGCCAGCCCAAACGGTACAGTTCATCCAATTCGGCCAGAAGCCGTTCGTGCCGCTTGTTCCGGGGCTTGCGGCCGAACCGCCGCCAGATGTCGCAGAACTCGCAGCCCACCGGACAGCCCCGCGACGCCTGCACCGGCATCAGGGCGTAGTCGCTCAGCCGCAACAGGTCGAACCGGGGCAGGGGGGCCAGGTTGATGTCCGGGGGCTGGACCGCCGGGGCAATCACCGCCCTTGGACCGAAGTGTTCCCGGAGGGCCGCCGCCTCCTCTTCCCGCACCGGCGCGGCATAGGCGGGACGGAGCGTCCCCGCCGTCAGGTCGGCCAGGAATATGTCCCAGACCGCCTCAGCCTCCCCGATGACAAAGGTGTCGACGTTGGCCGTTTCCCGGTAGGCGCTGGAGGTGTAGGGGCCGCCGGCGACCACGGTTCTGCCGGCCGCTTTCAGGCGGGTGAGGATCTGGGCGAGGCTGTCCTTCTGGGCAATCATGGTCGAGACAAAAACCAGGTCGGCCCACTGGACGTCGGCATCCTCGAGGGGCTGGATGTTCATGTCCACCAGTCGGAGGGAGAAGCCGTCCCGCGGCAGCATGGCGGCGACGGTGAGCAGGCCCAGGGGCGGGGTGTTGGCTTTTCTGCCAATCATGCCGAGAGCATGGGAGAAGCTCCAGTAGGTGTCTTTGGGGGTGTTGGGATAGAGCAGGAGGATGTTTCTCGGGTTCTGGTTCTCGGCCACGGGGTTGTCCTTCTCGCTTGGTTTTTCGGGGCGGGTCAAGAATCCGGCCCGGTCGGGAAAACTGCCTGTCAAAAAAACGGAATTGACGATTGACCGGCGTCAATCGTCGTTAATTAAAAGGGCAGCTCTAAAAGTCAATGGCCAGGCGGCGTTTCCTCAGCTCACCGGTATCCGCACAAACACCTTGGTGCCCTTCCCCAATTCGCTTTCCAGCCAGATCTTCCCCTTGTGGCCGTCCTCGACGATCTGCCGGCAGATGGCCATGCCAAGGCCGGTCCCTTCGGTGTGGTGCTTGACCGACTCGACCATTTCGAACTTGGAAAAGACCCGGGCCAGGTTCTCGGGGGATATGCCGATGCCGTTGTCCTCGATGGTGATGAGAACGGTGGGGATGTTCGAGCCGCTGAAGGGGGCTTCCCGGCGGGAGCTGATTTTGATGGTACCGCCGGGCTCGGTGTATTTGATGGCGTTCGAGAAAATGTTTCCCAGGACCTGCAGGAAACGGTCCGCCGCCAGCCGGCAGTCGCCGATGTTCTCGTCCAGATCCAGTTCGAGATGGTGATGCTTTTCCTCGAGCTGGGCGGTCTGGGACATGATGACGGAACCGATGAGATCGTTCGGGTCCTGGTTTTCGTAATGGTAAATCATCTTGCCCGCTTCCATGCGGGTAAGGTCCAGGACGTCGTCAATCAGCCGGCACAAACGGCTCGCCTCGGAATTAATCCCCTGGACGTACTCCCGCCACTGGGCCGGAACGTTCTCGTTGTCGTCCATCAGGAGCGTTTCCGAGTAGGCCATGATCGGAGTTAGGGGAGTGCGCAGTTCATGGGTGACCAGGGACAGAAAATCGTTTTTCATCGAATCGAGTTCACGCAATTTCTGCACTTCCCTGGACAACTGCAAATCGCGGCACACCACCACCTGCCCGGTCTTGTTCGAAGTGTCCTCGCTCCTGACCGGGGAAATGGTCAGGCCCAGGTACTGCGACTCGCGGCCGGGAGCCTGGACGGTAAGCTCCACCTCCTCGATGTTCCCGGTGTGCTCGAGCGAAGTGATGAGCTTCGACACGTCCGCCGGCAGGGCCTGGCGGTAGTCGACCCCCACCGCGTCCTGACGCCGGATGTTCAGGGCGATTTCCGCGGTCGAATTGATCATCTGGACCTTGTCGTGGTGGTCGATGGCGAGGAGGCCCAGGGGAACGGACTCGATGATGTCGGACATCGTCGCCCGGGTTTTCTCCAGGCGGATGCGGAAATGGTGGCTGTCGAGGACCGAGGCCATTTCACGGGAGAGGATGGAGAGAAGCGCCTCCTGCTCCTGGGTGAAGGCTTCGGTGTCCTGCTCCAGCCAAAGGAGCATGATGTGATGGTAGCCGAAGGGAAGGAAAAGGAGGGACCTGAGACGCCCTTCATCGACCGGAATGTCAATCGGCAGCACCGACACCTCCTGCGTCCCCATGACCCAATCCATCAGGGGGTAGTCGAGATGGATATTGTCGGGGCAGATTTGCCTGAGGGGCGAGAAAACGCCGGACTCGGCGCGGTATTGCAGGCTGGCGTAAGCGAAGTCGATGACTTCGATAAGGAGCGACTCCATGGTGTCGAGGGCGGCGTCGATGGATTGGGAATTTTTGAGAATCAGGGTTTGCCGCTGGAAACGGATGAGACGCTGCAGGGCTTCGGTGAGAGCCTGCTGCTTTTGGGTGAGATCCCGCACGACCTCGTCGGACGTTTCGGCGGAGGCGGAGCTACCTCCAGGCGGCAATATCTCTTGTTGTTCCATCATCGAACCGTATAGACCCGCATAAACCCCGGTGCGGCAAAAAGGAGGCCGTTCATCCGTCGAAGGGCGGTTTGGTAAAAAGAAAAATGCATTTCGGGCAATGGCGATTGCTCCGGGTCGCGCTCGGCGTTTCATTCGCCGCTCGGAACAACCCCGGGCCTGGACATTATACGCACCGCCTCCCGCCCCTCCAAGGGAAATACTTAATCCCCGTTCGCCGCGATGAGATTGAAGAAATCCTCCGCCTTGCCGATTTCCTCGACGCATTTGCCGACCACTTCGTCGAAAAACTCGGGACCGATGTCGGCAGCCTCGATCAACTCGGGGGTGATGGCCGGAATGCGGTTGTCCCCGCCACTCCCGACGCCGATGGCGCGGGCGAGGATGTCCCCCAGGTGGATGCAGTAAATCAGTTCGCGGCGCTCGCTCGATTCCGCCGGTTGGTGGTGGTCGCCGACCATGCGCACGATCGTGGCTGGGAGGCGCCATTTGTCCATGATCCATTCGCCGACGAGGGCGTGATTGAGGCCCATGACCTCCTCCTCGGCGGTTTTGAGGAGGATGCCCTTGGTATTGGCGTATTTGACGATGGGGCCGTAGATGTTCGGCTGATAGATGTCCATGATCACCTTGCCGACGTCGTGGAGAAGCCCGCCGACGAAGGCGTCCTCGGCGGCGTGGGGAACGCCGAGATGATCGGCCGAGACTTTCGCGGCGATGGCGGTGGCGAGGGCGTGCTGCCAGAAACGGCGGAGGTCGAGGCCGGAACCTTTGCGATCCCCGAAGGCGCCGAAGACCGAGGCGGTGATGATGATGGTCTTGACCTTGTTGAAGCCGAGAATGACGACGGCGTGCTGAATCGACTTGATTTGTTTCGGAAAGCCGTAATAGGCGCTGTTCACCAGGCGGAGGATCTTGCCGGTCAGCGACTGGTCCTGCTCAATCAACCGCCCGATGTCGGCGGCGTTGGTGGCGGGGTTGGCGATACGGCTGGTGATTTTCGCCACCACGTTCGGCAGGGTCGGCAGATCGGTGATGCTTTCGATGTTGGCCTTGAGGCGGGCGGAGTCAAGCGCCATCGGCGTCCTCCGTTTTTTCTCCCGCCGGCGGGGGGTCCTGCGGCAATTGGCGGAGCTTGTTCACGATGCTTTTGCGTCCTTCCTGGATGAGCTTCTTGATGACCGCCGCCCGCAGCTGCATCATCGTGTCGTTGTCGCGGAGATTGCTGAAGGGGGGGGAGATTTCCTTCACCACCGTGCGGGCGAATTCCTCCTGTTCGGCGGTGAGGGTGTTGCCGGAGGGGATGACCCGGGTTTTGCCGCGGACAAGGGCGGCGGCGGGCCTGAGAACCCGGGTGCCGCCGCCGGCGCCGGGGAGGGCGCGGGATTCGGGATCGCCCCTTTTTTCGATTAATACGTCGATAGCTTCGATGTTCCACTTTTTGATGCGGGAGATGAACATCGGGGTCAGTCTGATGCCGGCAGGCATGAGAGTGATGCCGCTGGCGTTGGTGATGGGTTCGGCCAACTTCATTCCAGGCGTGATTTGCGCTAGGGGGAGTCTGATTTTATCCAAGGGCACGCGGTTCCTGAAATTGTGTGATAGACGACCGATTTTTAACGTTATTGTTTCAAGCTTGTTACATAACAACCGCAACAAATCCCGGCCGTTCTGGGGGAGAAATTGCCGACTCAAGAAAAGTTAACTGATTCTATCACTTCGCGATCCCAGCCGCAACTGTTAATTGCCGAAGCGCAGGCGTTCGGCGAGGAATTCCGGTAAACCGGCTTTTTGAATGAGTTTAATCGTATGCTCGCGGTTGTACTCGACCCGGTGGTATTCGACGTCTTCGCCGTTGAACATCACCCAGCTCGCCCGCCAGTCGCCGTCGCGGGGCTGGCCGACCGAACCAATCGACACATACGCGCACTCCTTGCCGATATGAAAAGTGGTTTTCTTCACCGGCGCGCCGTCGTGGGGGAAGATATAGCCCACCTCGGTCCCGAGAAAAGCGCGGTGATTATGGCCGACGAAACAGATGTTGAAGTCGGTGAACTCATCCTGGAGGGTGCGGACCAGGTGGAAGAAGGCCCAGGGTGAATCGGCCTCGCGGACATAATCCAAGAGGGGATTACGGATGGAACCGTGGACAAAACGCAGATTGCCCTTGCGATATTCGCAGGAGAGGGAGCTAATGTAGTCGAGGGTGTCGGAATGGTGCAGGACCCGGGCCGTCCAGTCAATGGCGACCTGGGCGAGGGGGGTGAACTGTTCGGCGCCGTAAAGAACGGCGTGTTCATGGTTTCCCATGAGCACGGTGGAACATTTCTCCCTGATTATGGCCAGGCATTCGGCCGGCTGGGGGCCGTAACCCACCGTGTCCCCCAGGCAAATGATTTCGTCGGGGGAATATTTGCCGATATTCTCCATCACCGCCTCCAGAGCGGTGAGATTGGCGTGGACGTCGGAAATCAGGGCGATTTTCATGGTGTTCCCCAGGGGGTTCGGCAGTAAGGGCCTGCCCCAAAATATGCCGGTATCGGTATATTTTGGGGCGATGCCTAAATTCCGGTTGACTTCGCCGGAAATCGAACCGGCCGCCGCTCGATTTCCGGGGTGAATTCGCTATAATGCACAGCTGAAGTTTGGAAAAAAGAAAGCCCATGGAAATTCTGCGAAAACGATTTTGCATGCGAAGATCGGCGGTTCGAACGCCACCTCGAAAAGCTTTAGACACATCATACATATTGGCAAAGGACAAGGAAAGCATTTAACATGCCTGGCGAAGAAATCCCCGACCCCACCCTCGAATTGACCGTTTCCACCGACCGGTCGGGACAACGCCTGGACCGGGCCTTGGCGGAAATGACGCCGGATTTATCCCGGGCATTCATTCAGAAACTTTTGGAAAGCGGAAATATTCTTGTCAACAACCGGATCGCCAAGGCCGCCTTGAAATTGAAAGGCGGCGAAACCATCCTCCTCATTATACCTCCGCCCACGCCGCTTGCGGCCGAAGCCGAGGATCTTCCCCTGGATGTTTTGTACGAGGACGACGATCTGGTCGTCGTCAACAAGGCGGCGGGCATGGTCGCCCACCCATCCCTCGGGCACGGCGGCGGGACCCTGGTCAACGCCCTTCTCCACCATTACGCCGGCAGCCTCTCCGGCATCGGCGGAGTCATGCGGCCTGGCATCGTCCACCGGCTCGACAAAGACACCACCGGCTGTCTGGTCGCGGCCAAAAACGATTCCGCCCACGCGGGTCTGATCCGCCAGTTCATGGCGCGGGAGGTCGAGAAAACCTACCTGGCCATCACCGACGGCGTGCCCCGGCCGGTCGAGGGGAAAGTCGAAGGGAACATCGGCCGCTCCGGCGCGAACCGTAAAATTCACGCCATGTTGAAAAACGGCGGCCGCTCCAGCCTGACCTTTTACCGGACGCTCGAAAATTACGGCGCCGTCGCCCTGGTCGAATGCCGCCTCCTCACCGGCCGGACCCACCAGGCCCGTGTCCACCTGGCCCACCTCGGGGCGCCGGTCCTTTGCGACCGCGATTACGGCCGGCGGGAGGAGTACCGCGAAGGGGATTTGGCGGCCGGCCTGTCCCTGTTCCGTCACGGCGAGCTTCGCCCCGGTTTGGGAAAGGCGGCCGGTTCCGGCCGGGTTTTACTGGGGCGTCAGGCCCTCCACGCCTGGCGGCTTGCCTTCCGGCATCCGCTTACCGGGCGGGATTTGTCCTTCGAGGCGCCGGTGCCGGCGGATATGCTGGCGGTTTTGCAGCCGTTCCGGCAGGCTCGGGAGGAGATGGCGGGTGGCGACGCCTGAAGACGGATTTTGGCAAAGCGGCGACCGGCGGTTCAATCCACGTTTTGCAAAACTTCAGTTAATTGACAAACTTCCCGGGATAATTATGATGCAGGATGGCACATCGATCTGAATCTCGCATAACGGGGGCGTGGCGGAATGGCAGACGCAAGGGATTTAAAATCCCTTGGCCGCAAGGTCGTGCGGGTTCGAGTCCCGCCGCCCCCACCAACGGTTGACCGCCAGGGCGGTGCTTACGGAAAGGATTCTCCATGGAAGAACGGGCCTACGCGGAGACGAAAATCCTCAATAAATACGGCTTCCACGTGAGACCTAGCACCCAATTCATGCAAAAGGCGCGGGAGTTCAAGTCGGAAATCACCGTCGAGGCGGAAGACATTCGGGCGGACGGCAAAAGCATCATGCAACTGATGGCCCTGGGCGCCATGCAAGGGGCGGAAGTGCGGATTACCGCCGTCGGTCCCGACGCCAATGCGGCGGTCGAGGCGCTGGTGGCTTTGGTGCAGGGGAGATTTGGGGGGATTGACTGAAGGGCGGGGCCAAGCCGGCGTTTTTTTGACCGGCTTCCACTACCAAACGCACGGGACCGAGTAAGGGGTAAACCAGCCGTCCTGGGTCACTATGGTCATTTTTTCCAATTGCGCTTGGGCGATAAGCATGCGACCAAACGGATCGCGATGATGCCAGGGGAGGCAACCGCTCGCCATGGCATGTTCGGGGGTAATGGGTAGTATTTCTGTCCCCGCGTCGTGATATATGTCAAGCAACTCCGATATAGGTCGGATTAACTTCAACTTCCCCAGGCCGACCTTGATTGACATTTCCCATACCGTAGCAATGCTGATGAAAGTTTGGCCCGGATTTTCCGCGATAATTTTTCTGGCGGTTTTGCTCATTTTATCACTACCGGTTCGATGCCATATCAACGCGTGGGTGTCAAGGAGTAAGCGCATTACATGTACTCCTTGAAATCCTCAAGGGGTGCGTCAAAATCATCAGACATCCAAATTTCTCCCTTACCCTTGCCAAAGAGATCCCCAATCTTATTCCGGTGCTTTTTACCTGTGCTCCGGGGTTCAAAGATCATGGTAATCACCGCGTCGCCGGCCGGTATGTCCGACGGTACTTCGACATCCAGGTTCACTCGATGATTATTGGGTATCACCACTTCCTTCACTATGGTGCTCATATTTTTCTCCTGTGATTTACTTGCCGCCCTTGCCTCAATTTTACACCTCGAACACCTCCGCGGTAAAGGTCAATACCGCCACCCCCGGCTTCTTCCAGGCGTCCCAGGGTAACCCGGCCTTGTCCCGGCAGCAGTGGCCCCAGAATTCCTCGACCGACCAGCCTGTTTCCGTCGCCACTTGCGGCAGGAAACAGCCGGAGCGGCCGCTCCCCCGCACGTAAATCCCGTGCACCCCCAAAGTAATCTTTTCCGGCTCCCGGCATTCCTCCAGGGGTGACAGCACGGAAATTTCCATCGCCACCTCCGGCAGTTCCTCCTTCTTAATCCTCGCGCCGCTGAAACGCGGGTCCTCCAGGGCCGACAGCGCCGTATACTCCGCCACTGTTTCCCATAACGGGTTCTCCGCCGTGAAACAGCCGATGCAGCCCCGCAGCCGGCCGCGGGTTTTCAAAGTCACGAAACAGCCGCACTCCGCCGCCAAAGCCGGCAAGCCGGGGTTCAACGGAAAATAATTTTCCTTCCCCACCGCCGCCGTCAATGCCTTTCTCGCGATAGTTCCCAGAACCGCCCGCTCCTCAGTCGAAAGAGTCATTTTTACGTTCCTCCCTGGTCGGCGCCGTTTCCCCCCGTCTCGATTTTAGCGAACTCTTCCACGTTTTGCAGCCCCCACAATTTTATATGCCGAATAAAGGTGTGCATGCCCGCAAGGAGCGACAGCACCATCCCGATGCGGCCGTCCCTGATCCCCCCCCGGATGAAATAGTCGTGAAACACCCGCCAGAGGGAGGAAGCCCCCGCCAGAGTGAGGCTGGTCCGGCGGCCGTTCTCCCGCGCCTTCTTGGCCCAGAGGGTCGAATAAACCTGGAACTTGGCGAAATACTGTTCGGTCGAACGGTAGGTGTAATGGAGAAGCGTCCCTTCGAGACGCCCCACCGGCCGGCCGGCGATTTGCGGATCCTGGTGCACCGCCCCGACGAAAGTGACCGCCCCCTTCCTGAACAGGCGGGGCACCCATTCGTTCGACCACGCCGTCGACTTGAGGCGGCGGCCAAACACCACCGAATCCCGCCGCACGGCGAAAATCTCCTCTTTCGGATTGTCTGCGACGGTTTTCCGAATCGAGTCGCGGAGTTCCGGCGGCATGATTTCGTCGGCGTCGATCTGGATCACCCAGTCCCCTTCCGCCATGCTTAAACCATAATTGGCCTGATCCGAAAAATTGGTAAAATCCCGCGTCAACACTTTTGCGCCCATTTCCCCGGCAATCTCCCGGGTGCGGTCGGTCGAGTGCGAGTCCACCACCAGCAGTTCGTCGGCCCATTGCAGCTTTTCCAGGCACTGGCGGATTATCGCCTCCTCGTTTTTGGTCATGACGAAAACAGTCACGGTGGACATGGGCAATCACCTCCCCGACAAGGTGTTCAGAGGTTCGCGGTGCGGCCGGGAATAGGACCGGCCCTCTTCCGCCGCGCGGCGGACCGCCTTGTCCTCGTCTTCGCGGTCGAGCTGCGAGAAGTGGCGGCTTTGCCAGCAGGCTTCGTTGCGGCGGGCGCCGCCGTTGATGTAGCACCAGGTCGCCCGGTGGCCGCGCACGTCCAGGTGCATCGACACCTCGTGGTCGCCCCCGATCGTGTTGTAAACCCCGATGCCGCCCATCGGCAATTTGCCCTCGGCCTGGAGGTCCTCGATTATCGCGACAATCGGGTAGGCGTCGCGGCGGTCGAGTTTGCCGTCGCGGTTGAGGTCGGCGGCCTTGATGTTGTCGCCGCCGGCGAGATTGATGTAAAAGTCGAAGGCGTCGCCGTAAACGTGCCGGCCGAAGGCGTTGGATCCTATGGAGCGGTTGTAGGGGGGGGTGCGGAAACCGCTGATGACCCTCAGGGCCGATCCCGGTATCCCCCGGGCCGTCAGGCCGTCCCGTAAGGCGGTTATCGCCGTCCACATCGGATAACATACCGGCACGATGTCGGTGTGCTTCAGCCCGGTGTCCTCCGACGGCGCGACCAGATCGTCGGCCGTCACCCCCGGCGCCACCTCGAAGGAGGCGTTCATGTCGGTGATGCGCATCCACCATGCGGGCGGCTGGTAGCTGTCGGGATTGTCCTTGACCTTGGCGTTGCCGGAGGCGCTGGCCTGGCGGTATTCGCCGATGGGGGAATCGTCGACCCGCACCAGCCAGCCCTGGTTGGTGCGGCGGGCGGTCGCCTTGTGGGGGACCAGGACGCAGATTTCGCCCCGGCGGTTCTGCCCGCCGGCGACGGCGGCGAGGCTGATGTAGAAGGCGCCCGGCTTCTCCGGGGCGGTGAAATTGAGGACGGCGTCCTCGCGGATTATCTGCCCGTCCTTGATGACCGCGAGGCGGCCCGGTTGCCCGGCCGCCTCGGCGGTGACCTGGAGGCTTTCCCCGGGTAGCATCACCACCAGGGGGTTTCCGGCGAAGGACAGGTCCAGGGTGCGGCGATCGTTGGGGCTGAGCCAGCGGCAGCGGAGACCGACCTCGCCGGAGAGGGCGGCGCCGGCGGCGAAGGGGAGGATTAGGCAAAGGAGGAGGGTTGCGGTTTGGGCACGCGGTTTGAGTTTAGGCATGATGGTCCTTCCATAGTCGGCACGGTAATTCGGGGACAGGCGGGAATGGCGCTGATAAAAGATAAAGCATCACCTTTCTTGTCCTTGTTTCAGCGCCATTCCATCATCTCCCCTTATCACTCGGTTTCTTCGTCAATCACCGGCGCTTCGCGGTGGCCTTCCTGGCGGATGCGGCGGAGGATGGCGAAGAGGTCGCCGTCCTGGCCGAAAGCGGAAAGGAGGTTGATTTTTTCCCCCGCCTCGGTACCGGTGTAATCCAGTTGCAGGGCCGCCGCCTTGGCCAGATTCGCCTCGGGCGCAACCAGGTTCAGTAGATTCTTGAACCATTCGGCGGCAAGGGGCAGGTTCCCCGCCCGGCGGAGCGCTTCGGCCGTTTCGTAGGCGTGGAAGAGGGCGGCGTCGGGCTGGCCGTCCAATTCCCCCTGGCGTAGGGCGTCCCTGAGGCAACCGGCGGCGACCAGGAGGATTTCCCTCTCGCGGCGGATCAGGTCCAGTCTCACCTGGACCTCGCGTTCGCACTCCTGACGAATCCCTTCCAGCTCCTCCAGCCGGTGGCTGCGGGAGGCACGGGTCGAGGTGCTGCTCCACAGCGGGTCCTGGTCGGGATGCAGGAAGCGTTCGCGGCATTCATCCTGCAGGCCCTGGAGGATTTTTTCCGCTTCCGGCCAGTCGCCCAGACGATTGGCGAGGCCGGCCATGAGGATGCGGCCGGCCATGTCGGCGGCGCCGGGGAGGCCGTCGCGGTTCTGCCGGGCGCGGCGGAGCATGGTACGGAGTTGCGCCAGATCGCCCAGGGTGTCGGTGTCCTGTTTGCGGTTTTTGGCGAGGTCGGTCAGGACGTTTTGGGCGTTTTTGGCGAAGGCCGGACCTTTCGGCGGGCCGGCGAGGTAGCGGCGGATGGCCCAGGCGGCGAGGAGGTTCGCCCGGGCGCGTTCCAGGGCCGGGGCGTGGGTGGCGGCGAGGTAGGTGCGGTGGAGTTCGGTGCGCAGGGGGTCGGGGATGAGGTCCTGCTGGTTGAAGAAGGCGACGATTTCGCCTTCCTGCATTTCGGTCGCGCGCAGGCCCAGGAGACGGATTTGCGTTTGCCGGAGCGCGGGCTGGAGGTTGTCGCGAACCCACTTCGCCGCTTCCGGGTCGACCGGTTCGGCGAAGCGATCCTTGTCCTGGGTATAGCCGCAGGATGGGCAGACGGCGAGGTCGGCCTGGTAGCCGATCATGCCGGCGGCCGGATAGGGGCAGAGGTCGGCATCGCGCTGTTCGGCGTGGAGGCGCCACTTGGGGGTGGCGGGCAGTTGCGGGCGGGGTTTTTCCCGCCATTTCCGCCAGGCGGACCAGTCGTCCAGCGGCCCGGGGTAGCCGGGGCCTTTACGCATCAGCCGGTCGACCAGGGGAATGTTCACCCGGGTTTGGCAGACTGGACAGTCGACCCGGGTGGCGGGGAGTTCGTCTATTTCGTCCAGGGAGCGCTGGCTGGGTTGCGGCAGGGCCGTTTCGGGGTTGAGTTCGAGCGAGCCGGCGTCGAGGGCGTGGGTGAGGCTGGCGAGGGGAATTGCGAATGCTGGAGAGATGCTGAATAAGGTGACAAAAAGCAGGTTTCTCAGCCGCATTTGTATCGTGCCTCTCATATCATCATGCCGTATTTGCGGAAAACGTTCCGCAAATACGGCATGCCCAAGCGATTGTGGCGTTTGGAGTGTTCCCCCCGCCTGCCCCCGGAAAATTCTCACACCTTCGACACCACGACCCCGTCCGCCGTGCCCTCCTGACCGAAGGTCGAACCCGACACCAGGATGATGGTGTCGCCTTTCTGGACCAGCCCGTGATCCAGCAGGAATTTCCCGCCGATTGCCCTCAAATCTTCCTGATTCGTCACCACCGGTCCGTGGACGGTCTTGACGCCCCAGTACAGATGCAGCCGCCTTACCGCCCCTTCGTCGGGGGTAACCGCTACAATCGGCACAAACGGCCGCGCCTTCGACATGAACAGGGCGGTCCCGCCGCTTCGGGTGTAGATTACCACCGCCTTGGCCCCGAGGTCCTCGACCAGCCGGAGGGCGGCGTGGCCCAGGGCGTCCTGCAGGGGGTTTTCGCGGGACAGGGAGGAAGTCCAGACCCAGTGGGCGTGGTGATGCACCAGGTCCTTTTCCGTTTCCTCGGCGATGGCGGCCATCATTTTCACCACCCGTTCCGGATCCACCCCGGCCGCGGTCTCGCCGGAGAGCATCACCGCGTCCGAGCCGTCGACGATGGCATTGGCGACGTCCGAGACTTCCGCCCGGGTGGGAATGGCGTTGGTGGTCATGGACTCGAGCATCTGGGTGGCGGTGATGACGTAGCGGTCGTGCGAATTCGCCAGGCGGATCAGCCGTTTCTGGATCATCGGCACCCGGGCGATGGGCGTTTCAATCCCCAAATCGCCCCGCGCCACCATGATTCCGTCCGAATGCTCGACAATCTCCTCGATGCACTCCAAAGCTTCGGGTTTTTCGATTTTGGCAATCAATCGCGCCGGGCAATTTCCCCTGGCCAAAGCGGCCCGCACCGGTTCGAAATCGCTCGCCTTGCGGATAAAGGACAAGGCGACAAAGTCGACCTTTTCCTCGATGCCGACCTTAAGATCGTCAAGATCCTTCTCGGTGACGGAAGGCGCCGAGACCTTCACCCCCGGCAGATTCATGCCCTTGTGATTCTTGAGAATGCCGCCGCGGATGACCCGGGCGCGGATTTCCGCGCCGTCCGAATCCATGACCTCGAGTTCGAGCTGGCCGTCGTCCAGGAGAATCCGTTCGCCTTTTTTCACGTCGCGGGGCAGCGCCTCGTACTGGGTCTGAAACAGTTCCGGCGTGCCCATGACCGGCTTGGGGGTAATCCGCGTCTCCGCCCCGACCACCAGTTTTATGCCGCCGTCCTCCATATTCCCCACCCGAACCTTGGGGCCGCAGAGATCCTGCAAAATCGCCACTTCCCGGCCCAGGCGTTTCGAAGCTTCGCGCACCCGGCGGATGGTGGCACGGTGGCTGTCGTGGGTGCCGTGGGAAAAATTCAACCGGAATACGTCGACCCCGGCGGTGATGAGTTTGGCAATCATCTCCGGCGAATCCGAAGCCGGCCCGAGAGTTGCGACGATTTTGCTAAAGCGCATGGGGACTCCTTGTGATTTTGCCAAAGTTCGGCCAGTCTCGAATATAACGCCCTAGTAATTAAACCCCTTCCGATAGTAAATTTCAACCTTATTCGCAAATAAAGAAAAGACTCTGGATTCCGAGGTTAAAACCAGGTTATAAGCTTGCGCCGGCTGCGATTTAATGTATCATGTGGGGAAATTTTGCGGCAACCGCCGCA
>JAVBRG010000163.1:0-11588 GCA_031548195.1 Planctomycetota bacterium
CCGAAAAAATACAGCCTAAAGCGGCGTCAAGGGACTATTGTATCGTCCCTTAAATTCCTTTGTTTAGAAAAGTAATTTAAGGGACGATACACTATGTTACCGGGCTGTTATTGCCCTGTTACGCAGCACCCCTCCCCACACGTCATTCCGGCGAGTTGCGCCTCACCCCGGTTGAACGCTTACGACGCCGGAATGACGTGTGGGTATAGGTCCGATATTGACGCCTGGCGGAACGTCCATCAATATGCGAAACTTTAGTAAAAAAACCTTGCGTCTCAAGCGCCATCGGGTAAGCATAAGCTTAAGCCGTCTCGTTGCCAGCGGCGCCGGCGTCTCCGGCCGAAACGGATTGACGTCCGGCGTTCCGAAAACGGGTTCCACCCTCGCGGCGGCGGCGCGGGCGAACTTTCCGCCCGCGTTACTGGCAGAGTGGCCGAGAAGCCGAGCTTCCCGCCGCTCACCAGTTCGAAAAGGACCGCAAATCCTTTAATCTGGCTAGCCCTGGAAGGGGAAGCAGCGTTCACGCCCCGTTCCGCCGTCTTTGGTTTCGGCGGGACCGGCAAAGCGGAAACGGCTTTGCGGGACACGCCATCGGCCGGCGGTTGTGCGGTCCAGGCCAGCTTCCGCGACAACCGGCGCGTGGGTTCAACGCCGGTTCGCCACGGATTGTCTGGATGGACCCGAGCGGTTCCGGTGTGGCTCCCGCCGCTTCGGCTTGACGTAAACGCAGCGACTTTTTCCAGGGCTTTTTAACGGTTGAAAAAACCGCCTCAAGCCCGAACCTCCGCCGCCAAAACCCCCGCCACAACCAAAGTCAGCCGCGTCACCGCCGGCAGATCCAAACACTCGTTCGGACCGTGCGCATTCGCCCCCGGCCCCAAAATTCCCGTCACCAAAAAAACCGCCCCGGGAAACAGTTCAGCCAGGAAATTCATGAACGGGACCGAACCGCCCTCGGCGTTCACCAGCACCCGGCCGCCAAACCCTTCCTTGGCGCCGTCCAGCAGGGCCGACCGCAACCATTTCGGTTCAGCCGGGGCCAGCCAGCCGTTACTCGCCCCCTCGACGATATAACTCACCTTCGCCCCGTAGGGAGGATCCCGCTCCAGTTCCCGCTTGATGAACGCCGCCGCCAGATCGGCGTCGAGAGTCGGCGGCAAGCGCATGCTGAGTCCCGCCTCGATCCAAGGCAGCAAAACGTTTCCGGAACCGGCCACCGGGGGAAAGCCGTCCATCCCCTTCACCACCATCCCGCAGCGCCACCCCCGCGCCAGTGACATTTCCAGCGGCTCCCCGCCGCCCACCGGCGACACCCCCTCGACAAAGGGAAAACCGCGCCACACCCCCTCCCCCAAAACCGCCGCCGAACGCGCCAGGCATTCCCGCACCGTCCCGGGAACCGCGACCTGCAACTCGGGCGCAAACACTTCCCCGGTCTCGACGTTTTCCAAACGGGTCAACAATTTCCTTAAAATCCGGAACGGGGCCGGCACCACTCCCGAAGCGTCGCCCGAGTGCACCCCCTCCCGCAGCACCTCGACCCTAAGCCGCCCCGAAGTCACCCCCCGCAAGGATCCGGTGGTCCACAAATTCGCGTAGTCCCCGCAGCCGGAATCCAGGCAGACCACCAAACCCACTTCGCCGAGATCGGCCGCCATTTCCTGAATGTAATGCTCCACATCAGCGCCGCCCGATTCCTCGGCGCCTTCGATGAGTATCACCGCCCGCGCGTGACCGCCGCCCGCCGCCCGCACCGCCATGACGGCGGCGAACGCACACCACAAGGCATAACCGTCGTCGGCGCCTCCCCGGCCGAACAACTTGCCGTCGCGGATAACCGGTTTAGTCGGTCCCAGGCCTTCCGCCCACATGCCTTCGAGTCCGGGCTGTTTGTCGAAATGTCCGTAAAGGAGAACCGTCTTCCCCCCGGCGGCGGCGTCTCCGCCGTGGGCAGGAATGTCGACCCGCAAAGCCGGCGTCCGCCGCTCCCCGGCGCCGTCCCGCCGGGGGAGTTTTCTTCCGCCCAGAATTTCCACCTTGATGTCGTCGGTCCGGACACCGGCGGCGGCCCATTCCTTGCACAAATCCTCCAGCCGACCGGCGAACAGTTCCACCGCCCGATCGGTGTCGTCCCGTTCCGCCCAGTCCGGGGTAAACGCCGGCGACACGTTGGGGATGGCGATATAGTCCCCGAGGGTTTTCACTATCGCGCTTTCCTGGTTCGGTTGAAACCTCCACGCCGCTTCGACAAAATCGCCGAGTTTTTTCTTATCCATATTCTTCACCTATTCATGGCGTAATCCGGATTAGGAGTGAAAAATTGCCCGCTTTGGCGAAAAAAGCGTCTCCGGGCAATATACCGGAGACGCTTTTCTAATTTACGTATGCAACCCGCCCCTTATCACTTTTTCGGTTGCGCAGCCTGCTGTTGGGCCTGCTGGCGTTTCTGGAAAGCCTGCACCCACGCCTGGGCGTCAGCCTCGACCTTCTTGACCTGATCTTCGGACATCAAGCCCTTGACCTTTTCCATCGCCGCATTGAGGGGCTGGGCGGGGTAACCGGCCAAGCGGGCCAGGGCGTACCACTTCAGCTCCTGCGCCGGGTCGGCCGGACGGCCCAGGCCGTCACGGTAGAAGACGGCCAAGTTTTTCATGGCTTCACCATTGCCCATTTCGGCGGAGCGGGTAAACCAATCGAAGGCTTTGTTGAGATCCTTTGGCTGGCCGTAGTTTCCTTCGAAAGCGATAACCCCGAGATCGTTCGCCGCTCCGGCGTGGCCAGCTGCCGCCGCGCGGCCGAGGAGTTCCACTCCCCAGGGTTCGTTCTTGGCCGTGCCGTTGCCGGTGAAGTAGAGTGACGCCAGCTTATAGAGGCCCTGCGGCAAACCTTGCTCCGCCGCCTTTTCGAAATTATTGAACGCTTCGGTCGGATTCCCGGTCGTCCCCATGCCGATTTCGTAGCAGACGCCGACGTTGTAGTAGCCTTCCGGCAGATTCGCCGCCGCCGCCTTGCGATACCATTCCAGCGCTTTGACGAAGGAACGGGGCGTGCCAATGCCGCGTTCGTACATCGTCCCCAGGGTCAACATCGCGCCGGCATTGCCTTTTTCGGCTTCGCCCGCCATCAGGGTGAACGCTTCGACCGGACTGATGACCTGTTGCTGCCGCTGCTGTTGCTGTTGGGGAGCGTCAACGGTATCTCCCGCCCTTGCCAAACCTGCAACCGCGAAAACCACCGCCAATACGGCCACAGCCGCGAACGAGAGATGACTAATCCTATCCATGATCTTCAAACCTTTGCAAAAAACCTGAAAGAAATAGGTATCGGAGAAACCGCCCAGCGGGAATTGAAAATATTATGCACAAGGACCAAATGCTGGCAACGAAAAATACAACTTGCGGCGGATTATTCCATCGGTCTTCGCACCTCCGGTTCAGTCCGGAACTAGCATAGCGCTTCCATGGCCGCCCGCAGCGTGAGCCGTTCCTCGTAGAGCGCCTTGCCGACGATAATGCCGAACAGCGGCAAATCCCGCAGCGCCACAATGTCCTCGCGGCCGGTTACCCCGCCGCTGGCGATTATCGGCACGTCGGTGGCCCGGCACGCCTCCCGCATCGCCGTGGCGTTCACCCCCTGCATGGCGCCGTCCCGGGATATGTCCGTATAGATAATCGCCGCCACGCCGGAGCCGGACAGTCCGGCGAGGAAATCCTTCGCCGCCACCCCGCTCGTTTCGGTCCAGCCCCGGACCGCCACCAGGCCGTCCCGGGCGTCGACGCCGACGTTGATTTTGCCGGGAAATTCCTGCAGCAGTTTATCCAGGAAGTCCCGCGCTTCGAGGGCTTTCGTGCCGACGATGATTCTGTCGACCCCCATTTCAATCAACCGCCCGGCCTTGTCCCGATCCCTGACCCCGCCCCCGACCTCGACGGGAATTTTCACCGCCCGCACGATGTCCCGGATATGCGGTTCGTTTTCGCTGGCGCCGTCGAAGGCGCCGTCCAGGTCGACGACGTGCAGGTAGGTCGCGCCGGCGTCGGCCCAGCGCCGGGCCATGTCGGCGGGAGACGATGAATACACCGTCTCCCGATCCTTTTCGCCTTGAAAGAGCCGTACCGCCTTGCCGTTCTTGATGTCGACGGCGGGGATGATGTGCATGACTGCGTCTCCGGTTCGGAAAATTGAAAAGATAGTTTTACCACAGGGGCACCGTGGACATGGAAAACCGCCACTTTCCTGCGGTTTACCGATTCCCTGGTTTACCAAAAAAATGCGGTTCTCTGTGTCCTCTGTGCCTCTGTGGTTAAAAATCCCATTTCTTGAAAGTAGACGGCGTAATTACCGCCTCTCCACCCGCTGGTTCTGTTCGTACTGCTTCAGCAAATCGAAGGCGCGGTCGTCGCGGCGGAGCAGGCGTTCGCCTTGTTCGAAGGGGTTCGGCGCGCCGGGGAAGGCTTTGCCGGCGTCCATTAGGGTTTTCTGCATGTCGGGGGGTACCTTGGCCCCGACCTTGCTGTCCGGATTGGTCGAACGGCGTCCGACATTGAATTCGACCGTACTTTCCCCGCGGCGTTTCGACGAGTCCTCCACCGCCTGGACGGTGAGCCGGTAAAGCCCGGGAGCCAGATCGTTCGGGACTCGCCACGCCAGCGCGGTATGGAGGTCGCGGATGGGTCCGTTGAAGAGGGGCGCGTATTCGCCGTAGCTCGATTCCGACCAGAGGATGACGCCCTGGTCGTTGCGGAGGGACAGGCCGAACATGAGCCGGCATTCCGAATCGCCGTTCGCGAGGGAGAGAAAATCCGCGCCTTCGATTTCCACATAAATCAGGGTATCCTCGCCCGGCAGCATTTCCTTGACGCCGCGTTTTTCATAAAGACGATAGCCGGCGATATTGGTGCAGAAAAACGGCTTCGACAATTCCAGGCTGGTGCGGGTGCGCATCAACCTCGACGCCTCCTCGAGGTGGGCCTGGGCCGGCGCGTACTCGCCCATGGTCAGTTCCAAATAAGAGGCCAGCAGCTGGTGGGCGACGTCGCCGGGATGGGCCGGCCCCATTTTCCGCCAAATGGCCAGGGCGCTTTCGGGTTGACCCAGATACAATTGATAGAGGGCAAGGGAGCGCTGGGCGGGGCGATTGTCGGGAGTGGCTTCGTTCTGGAGGCGGCGGAGGGTGGTGCCGGACGAGTCGACGGAAGCGAGCGGCTCGAGGGCGACGACCCGCTCGGGGTTCAGGGCCGAGGACGATTCGGCCATATTGTCCAGATGGTACCGGAGGCGCTGGAGATCCCCCAGGGTTTGCGAACCCAGTTCCGGCTTGTCGAGTTCCCGGGCGATGACGCGGTCCAGGGCCTGGATTTCGGCGCGGCTGAATTCGCCGGCCGGCGCCGGACCTACGCACAGACCCGGAGCGAGGCAAAACGCCGCTATCCAAACCAGCACTGCGGCAGAGCGCGTTTTCCGGCGCCGCACCGCCGCACCTTGCAAAGACGGATTCATACGATAACTTTTGATTCCGGGCATTTTGACAGTCACTCCAGATTGACTACGTACTCCGCTTGACGTTTCCACCTGTGCCGCACGGCGGCGGTCCCCGCTCCGCCTTTTCCCTGCCGTAACGCGGACGGAAAACTCGTCGCCGCGGCTCCTCGGTTTCCTCTGCGAGGAAGTCCGCGCGTTTCAATTCACATCCGCCGTTTTTACTATCCTTTAATTGGCTTACTGTTCGCGCGGACGCGATTATCAAATGCAGGCATTGAATGGGGACTCACGGGTGGGTGGGACGATTCCTTCAGCCAGCGTTTTGGGGAGGGAGGGACTTTTTTCCGGAGAAAAAAAAGTCCCTCCCTCCCCAAACCCCACCCTCTTCAAAAAATCTCACCTGCGCTGGCGCGTGATTCGAGGCGGCCAATTTATTATAAAACACACGCTCAATCCAAAAAACGCTCTCTCACCGCATTCACCCGTGCGGCAACCTCCGCCCTCTGCAACAAAACCCGCACCTCCTCCCCCTCAATCACATCCCCCGCCCCCCGCACCGCCTCGCCCCGCGAATTCAACACCACCGCATACCCCCGCCCCAAAACCGCCAACGGATTCACCCCCCCCAGTCGCGCGGCCAACAAATCCCGCCGATTCCAGCCCGACCGCATCCGCTCCCGCACCGCACCCGCCAAACCCTCCGCCGACTCGTCATGACGCTGCCAACGCACCGCAAACAATTCCTCCGGACGCCGGTAAACCGTCCGCCCCGCCACCAGCCTCAACGCCCCCTCCCGCTCCCGCACCAAACCGCCCAGCGCCCGCGCCAAGCCCGCCCCCACATGCCCCAAACGCACCCGCAAATGCGTCTGATCCGGCGCAATCAATTCCGCCGCCTCCGACGGCGTCGCCGCCCGGGCGTCGGCGACAAAATCGGCAATGCTGAAATCCGTCTCGTGACCGACCGCACTCACCACCGGCGTTTTCATAGCGGCAATGGCCCTGGCCAAATTCTCGTCATTGAACGCCCAAAGATCCTCCAGGCTTCCCCCTCCTCGACCCACAATAATCACATCCGCCCCGCCCCAGCGATCCAGCCCCCCGAGAGCACGGACAATATCGGCCGGCGCCTCCGCCCCCTGCACCAGGGCCGGGGCAAGCACGATGCGCAGATTCGGCGCCCGCCGGGCAATGATGCTAAGCATGTCCCGTAACGCCGCCCCGCTGGGGCTGGTGACAATGCCAATGGTGCGGGGTTCGGCCGGCAGCGGCTTTTTCCTGTCCCGCTCGAACAGTCCTTCCCCGGCGAGTTTTTGCTTCAACAATTCGAACTGTTTCCACAGGTCCCCTTTTTCCCTTTCGAGGGAAAGGGAGGTGACGACCAGCTGATAACGCCCGCGCGGTTCGTATACGGACAGCTTACCCCGGGCGATGATTTTCGCCCCGTCGGGCGGGAGCTTCCCCAAACGCGCGGCGGCGGAACGCCAGATGACGCAGTCAATCAGGGCGTAGGCATCCTTGAGGGAGAAGTAGACATGTCCGGAGGGGCTGGTTTTGAGGCCGGCGGTCTCGCCGCCGACGCTTACCGTTCCGAGACGGTTTTCGAGCAGGGTCTTGATGGTGCGGGTGAGTTCGGAGACGGTGAGGGCGCCGGGTTCGCTTTGCGGGCGGTCGGGATGGGTGAGTCCACGGCGCATGCGGGATCCTTCCGATTGACATTGACAAAATTTCGATTGTATGGAAACGGGGTCTTGATGCCAAGCGCTTAGCATTGTCAATTTCGCCCCGGCCGCCACCGCGCCGGATCATCCAGCCGCCGCGACGCCAAAGCCACCGCCACCTCCGCCGCCTTTTGCTCCATTGAGTGAAGCACCCGCATAACCATGAGCGGGAAGGCACGCCGCCAGGGTAGCCGCAAACCCCGCGTCCGCATGCCTTCGCGTATCTCCGGCACCTGCCGGAGAATCAGTGGAAAAAACCAGGCGGTCAGGGCAATCGCCACGGCGAATTTCCAGGATTTTTCCCCGGTCAGGGGATAAAGAAACCAGGCGGCAGCCCGGCCCGTTTCCACCGGGCTCGACCAGGCGGAAAACAAAATCCCCACTCCAGTCAAGGCCAGCATCCTGCCGCCCAGGGTCAGGGCTGCCATTAAACCCGCCGCCCAGGAAACGCCGCCGATCGCGTTTGACGCCAGGGTCATGCACAGCCAAAACAGGATGAAATATACCGCGCTCCCGAGCATCAGGCGCCGTTCCCGGGTTCGCGTCTCCGGTGCGCGAAAAGCTACGGCGACCGCCAGCAGCCACAACGGCAGGAAGTGCGCCGGCAGGAACTGGCAGACGAAGCAGGCCGCCAACAGAAGCGGCAGCTTGAGGCGGCCGTCAAGGCGACGGAAAAAACTCTCACGTACCGGTTCACGGGACATCGGCGTTTCCCCCCGGCGCGGCGTGCCGCGGCAGGCCTTCACAAATCACTGCCGCCGCCAACATTTTCACGCTATCGCCAATAATGAAAGGCAGGAAGCCGACGGCGAAGGCGCGGGGCCAGTTTTGAATAAACCCCATTCTGAGGACCAGGGTGCCGGACAGGAGAATCAGGGCCGTCCCGGCCAGGCCGAAAACCGCCCGGGCGACCAGGCGGGCGGTGCGGCTTTTTTGAAAGAAAGTCGCGCAGCCGGCCAGGGCGGCGGCGGCCGGGAAAGCCAGGAAATATCCGGCGGTGGGGCCGAGAAACGCGGCCGGGCCGGCTTTCCCCTGACCAAACACCGGCAGGCCCAAGCCGCCGCAGGCCAAGTACAGGAGCATCGCCAGCAGGGCGTTTTTTGGGCCAAGCATAAAGCCGGCCAGCATCACCAGGAGGGTTTGCAGGGAAATGAACAGGGGGCCCACGGGGACGTGGACAAAAGCGGCGGCCCCGGTAAGGGCGGCGTAGAGGGCGATACGGGCCAGGCGGTGAAGAGAAGCTGGGGAATCCGTCATTCAAGGAAGTGCGGGCGACCGCAAATAAAAATCGCCATGACATGGCAAGAGCACATCATGGCGAAAGGGTGAATAAAAACGGCGTTTCAGCGCGGCACGTTGATGGTCATCAAGAATTCGGCATTGGTCTTATGCGACTTCATCTTGGTGTGCAGGAACTCCATCGCGTCCACCACGTTCATGTCGTTCAGGTATTTCCGAATCATCCAAATCCGGTTCAATTCGTCCGGGTGCACGATACGCTCCTCCTTGCGGGTTCCGGACTGGTTCACGTCAATGGCCGGATAAAGCCGCCGGTTCACCAGCCGGCGGTCCAGGTGGAGTTCGGCGTTGCCGGTGCCTTTGAATTCCTCGAAAATGACTTCGTCCATGCGGCTGCCGGTGTCGATCAGCGCCGTGCCGATAATGGTTAGGGAGCCGCCGTCCTCGATATTACGCGCGGCGCCGAAGAAACGCTTCGGTTTCTGCAGGGCGTTCGCGTCCACGCCGCCGGAGAGGATGCGGCCGGAATGCGGCGCCTCGGCGTTATGGGCGCGGCCCAGGCGGGTAATCGAGTCCAGGAGAATCACCACGTCCTTCCCGTACTCGACCAGCCGCTTCGCCTTTTCGATAACCATATTCGCCACCGCGATGTGGCGGCTGGTCGGTTCGTCGAATGTCGAACTCACCACCTCGCCCTTGACGGAACGTTCCATTTCCGTCACTTCCTCGGGGCGCTCGTCGATGAGGAGGACCATCAATTCCACTTCGGGATTATTATGCGCCACCGCATTGGCGACATGCTGCAGGAGAACGGTCTTGCCGGTCCGCGGCGGCGCCACGAACAGGGCGCGTTGACCTTTACCTATCGGCATCACCAGGTCGACGATCCGGGTCGACCATTCGCCGGGATTATGCTCGAGGACCAAACGCTGGTTCGGGAACAGCGGCGTCAAATCCTCGAACAGGACCTTGTCCTTGAGCGCCTCCGGCTCCTCGTGGTTTATGGCTTCGACCCTCAGCAGGGCGAAATAATTCTCGTTGTCCTTCGGAGGGCGGATTTGTCCGGAAATCGTCAGGCCGGTACGCATACCGAAGCGGCGGATTTGACTGGGGGAAATATAAATGTCGTCCGGGCACGGCAAATAATTGAATTTGGGACTGCGGAGGAAGCCGTAGCCGTCCGGCAAAACCTCGATGCAGCCTTCGCCGTAAAGGAGGCCGTTCTGGTTGACCCGGTTCTTGATGATGGCGAAGACCAGTTCCTGCTTGACCATGCCGGCGATGCCGTCGATTTTTTCGGAACGGGCGAGTTTGCGGAGTTCCGTGACGGTCATGTCCTTCAGGGCGGTGATGTGGAGCTCGCCGCGTTTGATCTGTTCGTAAATCTGTTCCCGTTTGGCGCCACGTTGTTCCCGTTGGTCGGCGGAGAGGCCGGCTTCGAACATTTCGTGGGCGCGTTCGGCTTCCGCCTCGGTCATCAGGCCGCCGTCATCCTTCGGTGCGGGAATGAACGCCTCGGGTTCCTTGGGCTCGGTTGACAGGTCTGCCGCTTCGGCCGGCAGGGATACGGAGCCGGTCAGGGCGGCGGAATTCTCGGCAGTGAAGGCGGCGGGCGCGGCCGGGGTCAGGGGCGACGGAATCGGCGGCGGAACCGGCCGCGGATATGGCGCCGGCGCCGACGGTTGAACCGGCGACGGAACCGGGGACGTCGGCGGCGGAGATGTAAGCGCGGACGGCTGGATGTCCCGTATGGGGGGGCGGGAAAACAGGTCGTTCATGGCCGGCTGACGGTCGTCGTCCCCGGATTCGGGAACGGCGCGGGGCAGGATTTTCCGGCCGAGCTTCCTGACCATTTCCCCCGGCCGCGGTTCGCCGCCGTTTTCGCCGGCGGCTGGCGCCGGCGGTGCATAGTTTGGCGCGGCGATACGGACAATTTTCTCCCTGCCGTGGACCGCCCCGCCCTGACCGTTCGGCACGCCCGGGCCACTGCCGCTACCGCTACCACTGCCGCTGGTCGGCCGGGGCGAATCGTAGGCGGCCGGCCGGGGGCTTCCGGCCGGGGATGCTGCCGGAACGGCCGGGGGGATAAGCGGACCGGCGGCCCGGGGTTCGGGCGCGGCCGGGGCCGGAGGCGGGAGCGGCGCCGGTTCAGCCGGGACCGGCGCGGGAGCGGCCGGCGGCGGCACGGGCGTTTCCAGCCTGGGCTGGACGATGCTTGCGGCGTAGGGTTCGGCAGCGGGCGCCGCTTCCGGGCTACGAGGCAGAGTCACTGGAGCGGGCGACGGCGGGATGTCCGCCAGGGGCGTTTCCCCGCCCTGACCAGCCTCGCTTTTTACCGCCTCGTTTTTGCCGGTATCGCTTTTTCCGGCCGCTTTGCCGATTTCCGGCGCGGTGGACGGTTCGAGGGCGAGGGCGGCGTCTTCGGGCGGAGGCTGGACTTTCCGGGGGCGGCCGGGGCGTCTCCCCGGTTTCTTGGGTGTTTCGTCGCTGCTCATGGATGGTTCCTTTTCTGTGGGTCTTTTGGGCGTCCGGCAGTTTTTAACCATGCCGAGACGCGGTTTACTGAATATCGTAGTTTACTGAATATCGGCGTTTGCTGATTTTTTTTAGATTATCGGAATTAGATCGTTTTACCGCTCTGGGGGGCAAGCCCCCCACACCCCCCGCGTGCGGGGCGGCCCGCCGGAAACAGGATGGGGAGAGACGGTCCTTTCCGCCCCGAGCGGGGCAGGTTTCCGCTAAGCTTCAAGGGGGGGGGCTTTGCGTACTTCCCGACGTGGTCCAACTGCTGCCGGGGCGGCGGCGGGCGGCGCTACGCGCCCACTCCGCCTTTTCCCCAGCGTAACGCGGACGGAAAACTCGTCGCCGCGGCTCCTCGTTTTCCTCTGCGAGGAAGTCCGCGCGCTACAGTTCACACCAAGTGTTTTAACCGGCCTTTAATTGCCTGTTCTGTTCGCGCGGACGCGATTATCAATGCACGCATGGGCGGGGGATCACGGGCGACCGGGAAGATTCCTTTGGCCACCGTTTTGGGGGGGGGGGGGGGGGGGGGGGGGGGGGGGGGGGGGGGGGGGGGGGGGGGGGGGGGGGGGGGGGGGGGGGGGGGGGGGGGGGGGGGGGGGGGGGGGGGGGGGGGGGGGGGGGGGG
>JAVBRG010000181.1:0-10786 GCA_031548195.1 Planctomycetota bacterium
GACTTCCTCTTTGACCAGACTTTGTTTGGAGCACGCTGACGCTTTGCTCCGTAGAGGAAATTTTTTAATGAGTCAATTTCATTGTCCATTAAAAAACTATCACCGCATTTCCCCAGGGGGCTGGTTGCGCCCCCTTCGAATCCCCGCAACCAGCCATTCGGCTGGATTTTATTGAACCGCTTTAATAACCGCCTTCCTACCGCCATTTTAGCGCCGCTCAACCACCCAAATCCGCCAGCCGCAACAACTCCGCCTTCTCCCCCACCGCAACCCGCATAAACTCATCCGTCGCCGCATCCCCCCGCACCCGCCTAAACGCCTCCGACATCCGCCCCTCACTCCCAAAACCATACATCATCTCCCGCGTAAACTCCTTGCCCAAATCCCTCCCCTGTCCCTCAAAACGATACTCCACCGCCTTACGCCAACGCTCCAAAAACCCCCGCACCAATTCCTCCTCCAAACGACCGTTCTCCATCCACCAACGCCGCGCCGCCCACACCAAAGCCCGATTGCCGTAATCGGCGTGAATCGTCTGCAAACGCCGCCGGAGATCCTCCGCCGTGGCAAATCTGCCCCCCACCGCCTCCGCCTCGAATTCCTCCGCGTCGTAACCGGACAACAGCATGCCGCCCCAATCACGCCAGACCCCGCCGGAAACATCCGTCTCCGCCGCTATGCAACGCTCCACCACGCGAAGAAATCCGGCCAAATCCGCCTTGCCGCCGGAACCGGACCGCACTTCGCGAAGCATCACCTCGCCAATAAAAAAAGTCTGCGCCGTTTCGTAAATCTCCACCGCCTTCTGAATGCGAATCTCGGGGATGACCGCCCCGCCATGGCGGAAATCGCCCTGGGCTATCTCCGAACGGCGCAGCAGGGCAATACCCTTGTCCACCGCCTGCATGACATAAGGGGAAAGGACGGCGCAATTGACCAAATCGCGCGGCTGGGCGATGCCTTGCCGACGGTCCCGACGCCGCCATTTGTTTTCATCGCGAAGAAGGCCGATGGAAAACAGGTTCACGCCGGGGATGAGGATCGATGCGCCATAGTCCCGACCTTCCAAAATCAGCGAAAAGGGGAAGATACTGGTGTCGAGATGGCCGATATGCCGGCCCAGCACGGTGGAGAAGGCGCCGATGTCGGCCGGCCAAAGGAGATAGGAACCGGATCCGCAGCGGGTGCCGCGGCGAAGCACGCCGCCGTGGCGGGGACCGAGTTTGAAATGGTGATTGGAAGCGTTCGAACCGCTCCCGAAAGTGTTGAAGGAACTCTGGCAGGTGAGAACCAGGGTGGCGCGGTGATGGGAAACGCTGTAGGGGCCGACCATGGCGCCGACCGCTTCGCAGAGGGCGAGGTCGGAATTGGCGAAAAACAGGCAGGAACTGGCGAAAAAACCGTGGTCGAGGGAAACGCCTTCGCCGATTAGACAGTCCTGCAAATCCGCGCCGCCGCCGGCGAAGGAACCGCTCTGGAAAAGGCAATTCCTGGCGGTAACCCCGGAACCGATCCGCACCGGGACCGCTTCGCCCTCCAAAAAACAATTATCCAGCCGCACCGCCCCTTCCACCACCACCCCATCGCCCAAGCACACGTTGTCCATGCCGCCAATATTAAGCAGCCGGCAGCGGTCGCCGATTTGGGAACGCGCCGGCGCGGCGGCGCGCAGGTCGGCGGCGACGATTCCCCGAAGCGCTTCGCCCACCGGCTGGTTTTTGTTGTGACAAAGCAGGTGGGCGATTTGGGCGGTGAGTTCGCGCCATAGCGGTATGGAACGGGCGCCGTCCTCGGCCAGCACGTTTACCGGGACGCCGGCGGCAAAGGGCTGGCGGCTGGTGCGGGTGATGGACTGAACGTTATTGACGACCACGTCGTTACCGAGGTCGACGTCTTCGAGGCCGGCGTTCTCGACGCGGCAATTGTCACCCAGGGTGACGTTTTTCAAGCGGGCGAAGCGCAGACCGGCGCCGGTTGCCGGCAACCGGCCAAGTTGCACGGATCCGGCGAAGTCGACGTAATGCAGGGAATTCCCCGGATTGAAATCGGCCGGGACCGTGACCAGGCCCCAATTCTCGGCGCTGCAGCCGCGTTTTTCCAAGTGTTCGATTTCAGTGGGGGAGAGCGGTCGGTTCGGCATGGTTTGCTTCCGTTTGCAAGGTTTTCAGGAATTATAGCCGGGACGGAAGCGCCGTCAATTTCAAGAAATACCTGGCGGCCTTTTTCTCGCCGGTATAATCCCGATCCCAGTGGAAATCGGGCCATTCCGGCTGTTGCCATATCCAGACCATGATTGATAATCTCCGCTTTTATCAATCATAATTATAGGGTTTTATGATGGATAAAGGGAAGGGGAAATCTCATAGCCTGAATTGCTTCTGGGGATTCCCGGGTTATAATGGAAGTGTGGAAGGAGGGGGATGCGATGACGCCGAGGATTGTATCGCCAATGAACGACCATTGGTTCAAGCGGGTGCTGGGGGAGCAGAGCCGGGTTGATATAATAACCGATTTTATGCAGGCGGTTATTGACATCCCCAAACAGGAATATGCCGATGTCCGTATCTTGGAGACTCCCAAACTGCCAGCCGGATCGGACAACCAGCATTTAAATGCCTGGATGCAATACTTCGCAGCCCGCACTGACAAGGAGCTTGCCATGATTACCAAAGATTACCCGGCCATCAACAAGGCGGTGCACATTTTAAAAGAATTGAGCGCGGATGAAAAAGAATATCGGCTAGCCGAAGAAGCAGAAAAAATCAGGCGGGATGAGGTTTCAAGGTTGGCGCATCTCAATTCTGTTACGCCTGACTCCTCTCAACAAGTCATTCCGTCGTCGCATACGTTGAGCCGGCTTGTAGCGGCAGTTTATCGGCCTGGATTCCGGCGAGCTGCCGTTCCCCCCGGTTCAACGCTTGCGACGCCGGAATAAAGTTTAGTAATAAAAAAAATACGGAGCCGATTTCTGGGAATCGGCTCCGTGTGATGAATCTTTTTTTGTATCTAGCAACCGTTTGGCTTAGAAGTTGAAGCCGAGGTGAGCATAGCCCAGGTCGCCTCTGTACTTGGTGTGGTTAACACCCCTATCATTCTGGTATTTCATGCTTTCGTGACGATAACCAACTTCAGCATTGATACCGTAGGGCAGAGTGTATTGCAAACCAGTGGTGACCGCCCAACCGTTGGCCTTGTAGAAATTGACACCCTGGCCATTCTTCACATAGAGCAGGTCGCCATAGCCGTACCAAGTCAACTGATCGGTAATGCCAAACTGGACGCCAAAGGACCAAGTATCAGATTTGTAATCCTTAATCCAGTAGTCATCCCAACCGTGGCCATAGTTAGCCCAAACTTTCAAACGGTTGAAGCAGACCGGCTGATACTGAATGCCAGCTTGAATCCCCTGTGACCGGCTAGTAGTTTCCCACGGCACTACCGGATCAAACACACCACCCTGCTCATTAACCCAGCTGCCACCGCCAAATTTGTCTCTTTCCTGACCCAAATTCATGTAGCTAACCGACATAGTCAGGCCGTCAACCGGGACAACTGTAGCACGAGCAGTGAAGGAACCCAAACCAAAGTTGATGCTTTTGCCGTACCAATATTCACTATCCGCATTATAATCACGCATCCCATAATTTGCGGTATTGAGAGCACCAAAAATCGAAGCATCGAACTTTATCCGACCATTGGCACCTTCCCAATAGGGCTTAATCTGAGTAGTATTACCCCAGTCCCAGTTGTTGTGAGTCGGAACAATAGAACCACCCAAGAACATAGCCTGATCCGCGCCTACGTCAGGATCTGGATAAAAGTTCGCACCCAGATTATTAGCATTACCAGTAATGCCGCCGTAGTTCAAATTCCAGTTGTCCGCTCCAGCACCACCAGCACCGAAACCAGTACCGTACGCGATACCATCACGACCAACCAACACACCAAAACCACTATTGCAAATATTTTTCCACCGCACCCAATAGTTTTCCGCTATGCTGTAATTATTGGGACTATTGTCTCCACCTTGCAAATCCATTTTCAAATATGCATCAAAATAGTCATTCACATCTATTTTGACTTCCAACTTGGCATCAGATACCCAAAGTCTTTGATAATCCCACTTCATTGCGGTATAGGTCGGCTCCGTCGTGAGACGGCGACCGATCGGATTCAGACCCTGGTTGTCCGGGTCGTTAGGATCAACAACACCCAACGTCGATTCTACTTCACCATGTGTCGTATAGTACCGCGTATTAACCGTGCCACCAATCGTCAGCACCGCATTCTTGCGCAGGCTGGTAAGGCCGTCCGCAATGACCTTTTCCTTCTCCCCACAGGCATCGCCGTAAATCTTGGCTTGAAGATCGTTGAGACGGGCTTCCTGGGCTGCAAGCTTCGCCTGCATCGCACCGATGTCAACGTAGTCCTCAGCTACTGCAATTCCGCCAGCAACGGCGAAAGCGGCCACCATGGCCAAACGCATGAGCTTCATAAGTCTCCTCCTCCTCGTGGACACCCCCAAAAATCGCGAGGGCCTTCATCCAAAACACACACAATAAAAAGATGACAATGAAAAATATCTATAAAAAAATCTCTCTCAACTCAAAACAATCATCCCCGTTACCCACCAAAACCGGGATCAACCCCAAACACCACGGGCATAGGACAGCAACTATACCTATTCATTTCACCACCGTCAACGAAATTCTTCTCCGAAACCCATATTTTTACTTCAGCCAAACACAACCTTCAGCCGATAACTCCTTATATTCCGCCACTTGCAAATTCCGAAAATCCTTCGGCCTTTTTTCCCTTTTTATTATTATTTCCCGGTAACATCAGCCTATACCGCATACACCCCCCAATTAACCGCCACCTCCATTACCACTGAACCCACAACATCCCCCAACCCCAAAACTCAACCCTCCAAATAATCCTCGTACTCCTCCGCCGATAATAAATCCCGCCACGCGGAAATGTCCCCCGCCTCCAAACGGAACAACCAGCCGTCACCGTAAGGATCGTTATTAATCAACTCCGGATTGTCTTCCAACAACCGGTTCACCTCCACTATCGTCCCGTCCAGCGGCGCTATCACCGACAAGGAATCGTTCTGGCTCTCCAAGGTCGCCGCTTCGTCGCCGGCATTCACCTCCACCTCTTCCGCCGGCATATCCACATAACGAACGTCCTCCAACTCACGCTGAGCATAATCCGTTATACCCACCGTAACCACGTCGTCCTCAAGCATCACCCATTCATGGCGCTTGGTGTAGCGAATATTGTCAGCGTCTATCACTTTCGTCATCTGGCCGCGCCCTCACTGTTATTTGTGCCAATGGTATTGAACAATCGCATCCTATCATTTGCCGCCGCAAAGGGATTTGTCAAGCCTTTTTTCCAGCAAATCCAGGGTTTTTAAAACCCTCCGAAACAACCCCGGCCCTACTTCTTGCCCGAATCCACAAAATCCTCGCCCACCAACTGCCCGAACGGCGGCTCCGCCCGCTCCGCCTGCACCCGCACCGCCTCCTCATCCCCCTTCAACCGCTCGCCTCCCCCCAGCTTGATTAACGGCGCGTCCTTCCCCTTCCGGCGCACCTCTTCCCTGAGATGCTTGAAGGCGTCGCCGAACTCCTCGAATTTGTCGCCCAAATACAAACGCCGCGCCTCCGGATCCTCCACCAGCTCCTGCGGCGCCCCATGCTTAAGCACCTTGCCGTTCCGGATAATATACGCCCTGTCCACTATGGTGAAGGTCTCAAATACATTATGATCGGTGATTAAAATCGAAATCCCCCGCTCCTGGAGACTATAAATAATCTTCTGAATGTCCTCGCAAGCCTTCGGGTCCACCCCCGAAAACGGTTCATCCAAAAGCAGTATGCTCGGACTCGCCACCAGCGCCCGGCAAATCTCCAGCCGGCGCCGCTCGCCACCCGACAACGTATGCGCCACCGACTTTGACAACCGCGCCAGGTTCATGTCCGACAACAGTTCCACCAACCGCTCCCGCCGCTGCGACCGCGACAGGTTCTGCGTCTCCAGAATCGACAGCACATTGTCCTCCACCGTCATATTGCGAAAAATCGACGGCTCCTGCGACAAATAGCCCATCCCGTGCCGCGCCCGCTTGTACATCGGCAGATGCGTCACGTCCTCCTCCATCAACTTCACCGAACCCGCCTCCGACTTGATAATCCCCATCACTATCCGGAACGTCGTCGTCTTACCCGCCCCGTTCGGCCCCAAAAGCCCGACAATCTCCCCCTGATCCACATGGAAATCCACGCCGTCCACCACCCGGCGGCTGGAATAGGTCTTCACCAAACCCTTTATGTCAAGTAACGGCATGTGCGTTCCCTCTTTTCAAATCCCTACTGCAACACCTGGCACTCCACAAAACGCCGGTACATCAATTCCCCAAACGCCTTCGCCCCCTCGAACATCGCCGCCACTTCCGCCCTTTCCAAACCCGCGCCCAAGCAAATGCTTGAGGCCTGCGTTCGATCCGGCATCTCGCCGACCGTATGCGCGTCCGACCCGAACAGCAGCTTCGCCCCATATTCACGCGCCAGCTTCGCCACATGCCCGTTCGCCAAACAGTGCCCCCGCTTCCCCGAAATCTCCAGCCGCACCCCCCTTTCCGCCGCCAATTTCACTTCATCCGGCGTGATCAAACCCGGATGCGCCAGAATGTCCGCCCCCGCCTCGATCGCGGCGCGATTGGTCGCCGGTTCGACCGGCTCCGCCAGGGTCTGGCCGTGCACCACCACGATAACCGCCCCCAATTCCCGGGCCAAACGCACCGCCTCGCCGATTTGATTCGGCCGCACGTGGGTTATCTCCGTACCCGGTATGACCCGGAGGCCGGTGCCCAGCGACTCGCGGCTCCGGTACTCGGCCTTGGCCGCGGCGATAATCTGCGGCAATTGCACCGGCAGGGTCGCCAAGTCGGAATGGTCGGCAAAGCCGAGGAAATCGTACTGCGACATCTGGGCCCGGCGCACCGCTTCGGCCGGGATCAACTCGCCGTCGGAAATCAGGGTGTGGGTGTGAAAATCATACATTTCAAATGGCATGTGCGGCCTTTCCATGGCGGCCTCGCCTAAAAAAAGTTCCTGCCTCGAACAAACCCAAAAAAAAGTATACCCGCCCGCGCCGCCCCATTCAACCTGAGGCGGTCGGGAAAAAGTCGCGGATTATCGGAAGTCAATGCGATTTATAATTTTACAGATATTTTTTCAGAAAGAAAACCCGCCCCCTACGGAAAGTTACCCGCATATGGACGTCTTGTCCCAACCAGCGACCCGGCCGCCCCGGGCAATTTTCCTGGAGGAAACAAATATGCGCGGAGTCGTTCTCGGCACCATCGCCCTACTCTTGGCCGTCTTCTTCGCGGCGCCGGCCCCGGCCCAGGCCGCCCAGCGCACCCGCACCCGCTACATCCGCCAGGACGACCGCCAGGACCGCTGCTATTCCCTGCAGGACATCATGAGTAATCCCAAGGAATTCCTCGAGCGGGAGGTGATGTTCTACGCCCGCTACGCCACCACCTCGAACCTGTTCAAGAACGTCAACACCAGGTTCAACGTCAACCAGCACGTGAACTTCGCCGTCTGGCCGGACAAGTCCGTCCTGTGGGAGGAAAAAGGCCGCAAAAACGTCCTCCCCACCCTCTACGTCGCCAAAAACGAACCCGAGGTCATGGACGTCATCCGTTGCCTCAACAAATACGAATTGGTCGCGATCACCGGTTACGTCCTGAATGTCTACGCCGGCTATCCCTGGATTCTGGTGACGAAAATCGAACGCATCGAAAAGCCGTCCGACAAACTCTGCCCCCAGGTCATCGAACACATGCAGGCCGGCTACGACGCCCTGAAGGCCGAGGCCGGCGGCGCGGCGGCGCGCAACTTCGAACAGGCGCTCCAGTTCGGCCTGCCCTGCGAATACCGGGCCAAAGCCTACGAACAACTGGCTTACGCCTACCTGCTCGAGGACAAACTCGATCGCGCCCGGGGTTACCTGCGCATGGCGGTGGAAGTCGACAAGGCGGACCCGATTCTGCATCTCGCCTTGGCCGACGTCGCGTTACGGATGTGCGATCCCGGCGAAGCGATAGCCCACGCGACCTTCGCCCTGGAGCGCACCGCCTGCTTCCCCCAAGCCTACGGAATCATGGGCGAGGCGATGGCGATGCTGGGGAATTACGCCGAAGCCTTCGACAATCTCAATACCGCCGCCGGCACGCCCGGGATAACCGCCCGCGAAAAAGCCATGGTGAATGTGCGCCGGGCGAGGATTTACGCCCGCTCCGGCCGGGAACCCGATGCGGCGAGAATGTACGTGTCGGTGTCGGAACCCGGCGAAGCCTTGGCGGCGGACCCGAAGATTCACAATGAAATCGGCCTCTTCTACGAACGCCTGTATCTCCAGACCGACGACCCGCGTTACCTGGACAGCGCCGTGGCGGCGTTCGAGGAGGCGGCGCGCTTGGGGAAGGTCCTGCCGAACTTCTACTATAACGCGGCGGAGGCGGAATTCCGCCGGCAAAACCTGACCGCGCGCGATTTCACCAAAGTGGCGCAGCTGATTGAAAAGATTTACCACATCGAACCCGATTACGCCCCGGCGCGGATTCTCGAAGGGCGGATGCTCTACGCCGAAGGCCACATCGAAGAGGCGGAATTCCGCTATCAATCGGTGGCGGGACAAATCGGCTACGACGCGACGGCGCTTTTGGCCCTTTCCGAAGCCTACAACGACCTGGGCCGCCAGGGCGACGCCGGCATGGCGGTGGCGCGGGCGCGGCGGCTGGAACCGTGGAACGCCCGGGTGCAGTGCCTGGGGCAGTTCCTGGAACAGGGCGGGCCGGTGATGGCGGCGAGCGGCCGCGGACCGCACCTGAACGATTTGCCCATCAGCAAACGCACGGCCGAAGCGGCGGCGGCGCAGGAGAAGAGCCGCGCGGCGGCCAATCCCGCGCCGGCTCAGGCGGCGGAGGCGGCGGTGCCGGCGCCCGAGGCGGAATTCAGCGGGGAACGCTACGAGGCGGAAGTCGACGCGGCCCGCGAAGCGTTGCGGGAAGAGGCTGAAGTGGAGAGGGAATTACGCCGCGAGAGCCGGGAGTTGATCCAGCCGGACAGCGGCGTCAGCCCCAAGAAGCCGTCGGGAAGCGAAGTGAAGGAAATTCTTAAGGACAGCAAGGAAGTTCTTAAAAACGGTGCGGCGGCGGTATACGGCGCGGTGGAATTGAGCGTGGCGGTTCCGGCGGCGGTCCCGGCGGCGGTGGTGGCGGCGGAAGCTGAAGCTGGAGCGGTGGCGGCGGCGACGGACGAGGCGGTCGAGTACGGCGAGTGGAAGACCTTGTCGGACTGGGAGCCTTACGAAGTGGCCGAAGAAAGCGCGGCGCCGGCGAAGATCCCGGCGGCGGTGACGCAGCCGGTCCGGAGCGCTCCGGCGGAGCCGAACAAGTACCGGGCGCCGTTGAAGCAGGAACAGTTGTCGGCGATGCCGGTGGAGGAATTGGGTCCGCAGGAAATCCAGACCATCGCGATTCCGGAACTGCCGGGTGACCTGAAAATGCCCGCGCTTCCGATAACCCGGGTCGAACTTCCGGATAACTACGGCGCTTCGTCAACTTGGACTGAAAACTTCACTGAAGAATATAAAAATCCTGTGAAACGTGAAGAAAGCGTAGCGGTTGAGGATACCGCCCTGCCGATATTGGAAAAGGGTGTATTGAATCTTCGCCACAACCCGGCCGGGGTGGACATGCTGCACCGCGCGGCGTCTTCCCTCGAAGAAGCGGACGGCGGGGAAATCGAGGCGGAGGCGAAGGCGGATTTCGACGCTAACTTCGACATGAATTTCGGTTCGGACTATGAGTGGGACGGCGCGAAGCCGGGGGCGTGTCTGCCGGAATCCGGGCGGGCGAAACGTCCGGCCGGGGCGATATCGGGGGCGCAAGGCGCTTACGCGATGATCATCCTGCCTGACGAGGAAGAGACCAGCCCCAGGGGTCCGGACGTGGTGAAGATTCCGCCGGTCTTCAGTTTTTCTCCTGACACGTCGCCGGTGATTTTGTCGAACGTTACCGGTGGCGGCGAGGAGCGCGAGGTGGCGACGCGGCGTTTCCGCTGGTTCCGCCGCCACGGCGAGAAGGTTCGCCCGGCGGAGATTACCGAACGCGAGGGGGTGAATCCGCGTTTGACCTTGCATTCGGACACGGTGGTGATGGCTCCTCCGGGCGACGGCAGCAAGCCCCGGGCGGAAGTGCGTCTCCCGTCTTACTCCCGCGGGGTCGGCATGGCGAGCGATTATCTGCCGGCAAGGTGAAAGGATTCTTGCGATGGATAGGCGGCCTTGTGTTTACATGATGGCGTCGCGGCGGAATGGGACGATTTATGCGGGGATGACCGGGAATTTGCCGGGGCGGGTGAGAGCGCATCGTGAGGGGCATTACGTTGGATTCACCAGGCGCTACAAGTGCGACAAATTGGTTTGGTATGAGTTTGTCGGGACGTTTCCCGCCGCGATTGCCGGAGAGAACACTCTCAAGAATAGTACGCGCGAAGACAAGAAAATCCTTATCGACGCGATGAATCCCGAGTGGTTGGATTTGTACGAAAGCATGCTGAAAAGCTATTGATACGCATGGGGCGGGTGCTTCTGTAACATTTGTTAATCGGCCTGACTCCGAACCCTGTAACGCCGCGACCCACCCCACACGCAAGCGGTAACGCCAAGGAAGGGAACGACGCGACTCCGAACCCTGTAA
>JAVBRG010000089.1:0-40263 GCA_031548195.1 Planctomycetota bacterium
GACATTTTGAGCACCGCTCTTTTGCCCTCACTCTTCGTTACTCGTCGCTTACAGCCCGTAGGGGATGCGCGCTCCTCGTGCCTCGATTGAGGGCAAAATAGCAGTGCTCAAAATGCCATATAATTGTTAGAACCGCTCTAAAAATGCTATTTTTAGAGGTGCCCTCTGGTCATCGTGATAATATAATCAATTCTTCTGGAACGCCCGCACGTTTTTTCTGGTGATGAGTTCCGACGGGAGGATGTTGTTCTGCGGCTGCGCCTCGCCTTGAATCGCCCGGGCGGCAATCTGCACCGCCCCCCGCCCCTGCGCCTCGCCGTCCTGCAAAACCGTGCCCGCCATGCCGCCCGACTTGATGGCCGCCAGCGCCTCCGGCAGACCGTCCACGCCCATTACCACCACCCCGCCGAAATTCACCTCCTCGAGGGCGTCCAGGGCTCCCAGGGCCATCGCATCGTTATTGGACAGGACTGCGTCGATTTTCTCCCGGCCGTAAAACTTGATCCACTCGCGCATTATCACCCGGGCCTGATCCCGGCGCCAATTCGCCGTCGCCTCGGCGGTAATTCCCAAATCGGGGTAGGCGCGCATGATGACGTCCTTGACGCCCCGCGTTCGCGATTGGGTCGCCTCGTTGTTGAGAATCCCCTGCAGAATCACCACGTGGCCGAGACCGCCGGAGGCGGTGATGAGGGGGCCGGCGAAATTCATCTGCGTCTCCCCCTCCACATAGGCGTCGGAGGCGATTACGAAGCAGTCTTCCGGCGGCCTGATGCCGACGAAGGGATTCCGGTTCACGAAAACCAGGGGAATCCCGGCGGCGGCGGCGGCCTTCACCAGGTAGTCCACCTTGGCCGTGTCCACCGGCACCACCGCCAAAGCGTCGACGCCGTCGGCGATCATCTTGTCGACCTGTTTGCGCTGCCGCTCGACATTTTCCTGGGAATCGACGATGGTCAGCCTGACATCGGCCTCCGCCGCCTCCTTTTTCGCCGCTTCCACGATGAAGAGCTGGAAGGGGTCGGTGAGGTCGACGCAGGAATAGCCGAGGTGGATGCCCTCGCCCGGTCGGGCGTAGGCTGCGAGGAACAGGGCTGAGAACGCCGTCAACAATAATACTCTCTTCATGATGGCTCCTTGACCGCACGGGCGCGGTTTCTACTTCTTGCCGACGTTGGTGCGCATGTCGATGACCACGGCGACGATGATGATCACCCCTTCGACGACCTGCTGCCAATAGGGGTGGACGCCCATGAGGGTGAGGCCGTTACGGAGAACGCCGAGAATCAGGGCGCCGACGATGGCGCCCCAGATGGTGCCGATGCCGCCGGAGTGGGAGGTGCCGCCGATGGTGGTGGCGGCGATGGCGGTGAGTTCGTAGCCGACGGCGGCGCCGGGATGCATGGACTGGACGCGGCCGGAGAAAACGATGGAGGCGATGCCATAGAGAAAGCCGGCGAATGAATAAATGAGGATGAGATTGCGGTGCACCGGCAAGCCGGACACTTCCGCCGCCTTGATGTTGCCGCCGATGGCGTAGATGGATTTTCCGAAGCGGGTGTAGCCGAGGAGGACCCAGGTGATGACGGCCATCATGAGCCAGACGACGACCGGCATGGGGATTTCGTGCCATTTGGAACCGAAGAAAGTGAAGGATTCGGTGAGGGAGCTGACGGGGCGGCCGCCGGTGTAGACCAGGGCGAGGCCGCGGGCGATGGTGAACATGCCCAGGGTGGCAATGAAGGCGGGGATGCCGGTTTTGGCGATGAGGGCGCCGTTGATGAAGCCGCAGGCGGTGCCGACCAGGACGGCGGCGAGGATGGGCACGACGATTGGCATTTCCGGCAGGTTGGGGTAGTACTTCCCCATGGCGCCGCCGGTTTGGGCAAGCGAGGCGCTGACCACGCCGGCGAGGGCCAGGACGGAACCGGCGGAGAGGTCGATCCCTTTCGAGATGATGATCAGGGTCAGGCCCAGGGCCATGATGCCGTAAATTGAACTTTGGGTGAGGACGTTGAAGATGTTGGTCTGGCTCAGGAAATTGGGCCGGAGCACCGATATGAGCGCCACCAAAAGCAGCAGGATGACGACAATCCCGTACTTTTTCAGGAACCGAACCCAGTCGAACGTTTCATTTTCTGCCATGACCCTCTCCTCCGCTCTCGATTTGCCGTCGTAGGCCAAACGTAAAAACGCCGCCCGAAAAATCACCAATCCGCGCCGTCAATTTCACACGCCCACGCCCTTTTTCAGCCGCCCCGAAGCCTCCAGTTCCGTAGCTCCGGAGGCGTGGCGCATCACCTCCTCCTGGGTCAGCTTTTTGTTCTTGTTGTCTAGGATGCCGGTGACCCTCCCTTCGTACATCACCACGACCCGGTCGGACATGCCGAGGACTTCGGGGAGTTCCGAGGAAATCATCACCACGCATTTCCCCTGTGCCGCCAGATAGGTGACCAGCTTGTGGATTTCGGCCTTGGCGCCGACGTCGATGCCGCGGGTCGGCTCGTCGAGGAAGAGGATTTCCGGTTCCGTCATCAGCCAGCGCGCGACCAGCACCTTCTGCTGGTTGCCGCCGGACAGGTTTTCGATCTTCTGGTATTGCGAGGGGGTCTTGACCTTGATTTGGTCAATGTAGCCGTTCACCTCCTGCTTAATCCTCCGGTGGCTGATGAAGCGGGCCGTGGACTGCCGGGTGAATTTTTTCATGTTGGCGACGAACATGTTGAACTGCACGTCCAGCATGGGGAAAATGCCGGTCTGGCGGCGGTCTTCGGTGAGGAATGCCATGCCGGCGGCGATGGCCTGGCCGGGGTTTTTTATTTCGACTTTTTTGCCGTCTATGAAAATTTCCCCCGCGTCCAGGTGGCGGAGGCCGAAGATGCTCTCGACCACTTCGCTGCGCCCGGCGCCGACCAGCCCGGCCAGCCCGAGAATTTCCCCCTTGCGGACCTGGAAAGACACGTTCTTAAAGGCGCGGCCGCTGGATAGACCCTTCACCTCGAGATGGACGTCACCGATGGGGCAGTCGACCTTGGGGAACATTTCGGCGATGGGCCGGCCGACCATCATGGTGATGAGACGGTTCATGTCGGAGTCGTTGGCGAGGTCGGTGCCGACTTTTTCACCGTCCCGGAAAACGGTGATGCGGTCGGCGATTTGGAAGATTTCATCCATTTTGTGGGAAATGTAAATGATGCCGCGGCCTTCGGAGCGCAGACGGGCGATAAGCTTGAAGAGCTGGGCCACCTCGCGATCGGTGATGGCGGAGGTGGGTTCGTCCATGATGATGAGGCGGGCGTTGAAGGAAAGGGCCTTGGCGATTTCGACCATTTGCATTTTGGCGACGGTGAGTTCGCCCATTGGGGTCCTGGGGTCGATTTTCATCTCGATGAGGGAGAGGATTTCGTTGGTCATCTCGGCCATTTTCTTGTGGTCCACGAAACCGAAGGAATTTCGGGGTTCGCGGCCGAGCCAGATGTTTTCCATGATGGGGCGGTGGGGAACGGGGGATAGTTCCTGGTGAATCATGGCGATGCCCATGTCCAGGGCTTCGGCGGGATTGTAGTGGTCGGGCAGCTTGTTCCCCAGGTACCAGATTTCACCGGATGTGGCGGGATGGATGCCGATGAGGCACTTCATGAGAGTCGATTTTCCGGCGCCGTTTTCACCCATCAGGGCGTGGACTTCACCGGCCGTGACGTCGAGGTCGACCCCCTTCAGCGCTTTGACGCCGGGGAAATTCTTGACGATATTGACCATTCTGAGAAGCGGCGCGTCGTCGGACATCAAAGTCTCCTCTCGCTAAATTTCAACCGGTATAGCCGGAAAAGGGCCTTGGGCGGGCGCATTTCAGGAATACCACGGATTTAGTAACCTGATATTATCTGACCGGAGAATGTGTTCTGTGAGAGGTCGAGGCAAAGTGATGCAAAGCGGCATTCCGAGGGATAGCTGCAGCGGAAAAGGGCCGAAACCTTACCGGCGCCATTTTTCACCTTAATTATTCAATACATTTTAAACTATACCGCCCCTCTTTGCAACATCCATCTCATTTTTTTCCGACATTTTTTTAAATACCCCATATTTCCCTTGAATTGTCGCTATTGGCGCATGATTGACCAGGGTTTCCGTTTGTGACAAACTATATTTTTCCTGGGTAACAGGCGCTTTTTTAGCTTGATGATAATGGTATTGTTAAAAATATTTTAATCACTGCAGGCGCACCCCACGCCCCTGCCCTTGATTGGGAATCCCCCGCTTTTCACCAGAAAATCCCCCCATCCGTCGTTTTTTCCGGTATACAGTCCGGCCGATCCCGCTATACTACCGGTTTTGGTGGATTCCTTTCGTTGTGCGTCCATGCGCAAATCGGGCATGAGGCGTTCGGAAAACCGAGGAAAGATCATGTCCCCCAAAACCAAACAAAAATACTCCGATAAACTTGGCGCCAATATTAAGCGGATTCGCATGGGAAAAGGCCTGAAAGTCATCGATGTCGCCCGCAAAACCGGGCTCACCTCCTCGACCATATGCCAGGTGGAACGCGCCAGAATTTCCCCCACCATCGCCACCCTGAAAAAAATCGCCGCCGCCCTCGAACAACCCCTGAGCGAATTTTTCGGCGAAACGGAGGACACGGTCCCGGCTGTCCCGCCTTGCGCCTCACCGGTTGTGCACCGCAGCCAACGTAAAACCCTCTCGCCCGGCAAAGGCGTCACCTATCACCTTCTTAACCCCGATTTCTCCGGTCCCATCGAATTCATTTACAATGTGTACGAGCCCGGCGCCGGCACCGGCGCCGGACAATACACCCACCCCGGCACCGAATGCGGCCTAATCCTCGAGGGGGAGCTGCGCATCACCATCCGGGATCAGGAATATCTCCTTAGGGAAGGCGATTCCATCACCTTCAATTCCTCCGAACCGCACGCCAAAATGAATAACGGCTCGGTGAATTGCGTCTGTGTGTGGGCCAATACCCCGCCGTGGTTCTGAAACCTCACCGCATACCAAAAAAAACGCCCTTCCCAAGCGGAAGGACGTTTTTGGAAATATGCATTCCGGCGACTTTCAAAATAAAACTAGAGCGGTTCTAGCGGCAATTTGCCCGATTTTTTCGAACGTCAGCGTACCCACACCATTCGGAAAACCCACCCTTTTGCAGGCGTTCACTCTGCCGCCACGGCTTCCGCCGCGCCAATCCCCGCCGCCGCCCCGGCTGTTTCCGTCCCTTCCGACGCTGCCGCCACCCCGGTTTTTTCCGCCGCTTCGGCGCCGCCCGCGACGGTGTCGCCGGAGTCGTTCGCCAGCGCTTTGGCCTGATTTGCGTATGCCGCCAGCAGATCGCCAAGCAAATTGCGCGATTCACGCAATTGGGCGATGAAGCCGTCCTGGGTCTGGCGAATGCCGTTAACCGACATCCCCAGCCCCGACAGGCCGTTGTTCAACAATGAGGTGAAGGGGCCGCTGCCGGAATTTTGCCGAGGTCCTAGGAACATGTCGTAAATGGACTGCGGCAGTATTGCTTCCGAAAAGCCGGAGAAACTCTCGATTTTGCCGCCGGCGCTGAAGTACGAACCCGTTTGCCCGACCAGCTTCGTCAAGCCGCCCGCCTGGGCGTTGCCGCCGCCGTTTCCGTTGCCGCCGGAACCAGCCGCGTCGCCGCCGAAGGAGGACATGAGGTACTCGTTCGAATAGTACATCTGTAGCGACCACGACAAACTCTGCGCCGAAACGCCGCTTCCCCAGCCCTTACGGCCGGTCGCGGCGCCGCCCTGGTCCGAACTGTCGCCCTGGGAGGCGTCGGTCGGTTCCGTGGTCCCCGCCGCCGCAGCGGTGGCGCCAATGGCGCCGGCATTTTCGCCTGTCGGATCGGCTGCGTCGCCGTCGCCCGTTTCACCGGCCGCATCCAGAAGTCCCTCGACCGCCGCCGACTTTTCCCCGGCGTCGTCCTTGCCGTCATCCGCGCCGGCGATTTCCAGGGCCGTTTCATCTTTGGCGTTGAAGATCCGTTCAAGCAGTTCCTTGAATTTAGCCTGCAGGGGCGAAGTCGTTTCGCTGGCGTTCAGGAGATCGCCGGAACCTTCGTCGAACTGCGAGACGTTATAGCGTACCGACGTGTAGGTGATGGAAATGGAGGTTTGCATATAGGCGCCGGACATGGCCTGGTGGTTGCCGTTTTGCTCCATGAAGGCGGAGAGGGCGTCCTGGACCTGCTGGAAGAGGCCCTGGTTTCCGGCCATGCCGGCGAGTAGGCTTTCATCGACGGCGGCGTAATCCCCGGCGGCATTGCCGAAAAAATCGCGGGTGCCTTGCAGGCCTTCCCCCGGTTTACCCTGGCGCAGGTTCAAGCCGGGGAATTTTTCCGACAGGCCGTTCATGGCGTCCTGGATGCCGGCCTGGTTACTCATCAGGTTACGGAGACTCGAGGCGAAAATGTTTTTGAAGGCGTCCCCATCCGTCTCCTGCACGGAATTGCTGCTGGTTTGGCTGTATGAAAAGTTCCACATCGCGGCGGTGACGGAGGTATTGGCGTACATGTTCGCTCTCCCTATGACTGGCGGTTACGATTCGGCAAAATTCCGGAACAATCCTTTGCCGGAAGCTACAGCAAACCCGCTGCCGAATTATCGGAAGAGTCGCCGGGCCGGGTTGCCCCCGGTCCTTTTTGCCGAAAACTTTAATGAAAATGCGGGATTTCCGGAAAATATTTTTCCCTGAATTTTTTCGTGCAAACCGCCGAACGAATCTCCCCTCCCCTCAGGAAAACCCCGGCAAAGCGCGCCTGAACCTCCTCCGGCAAATAACGCCGGAATATTCTGCCGCCCCGCCTCTCCTTCACTTTCCAGCGGAAATCCCCCTTCCCCACCGCACGGTCAATTCCTATAATGAAATTTTCGACCTTAATTTTCGTTCAGCCTCGCAAGGGAATCCTCATGCATATCGTCACCGGCGGCGCCGGCTTCATCGGCAGCGCGATGGTTTGGAAATTGAACAAAATGGGCATCGACGACATCATCATCGTCGACAATCTCGGCTCCGACGCCAAATGGAAAAATCTGCGCCGGCTCCGCTTCTTCGACATCATCCCCCCAAACGCCTTCATGCAGATCGCCAGCCAGAACAACGGCCTCCCCGACAATACCCGCGCGGTCATCCATCTCGGCGCCTGCTCCGCCACCACCGAAACGGACGCCGACTTCCTCCTCCACAACAATTACCGCTTCTCGAAGGATCTCGCCGTCCTTTGCCTCAATAACGATCGCGGCATCCGTTTCATCAACGCCTCTTCGGCCGCGACCTACGGCGACGGCGCCCACGGTTATTCCGACAGCCCGAAAAACCTGGACCAGCTTCTCCCCCTGAACATGTACGGCCATTCCAAATTGATGCTGGATCAATGGGCGGCCCGGAACGATCTCCTCAAGCGTTTCGTCAGCGTGCGTTTCTTCAACGTCTACGGCCCCAATGAATTTCACAAGGGCGACATGGCCTCGGTAGTCTACAAGTCGTTCGGCAAGGTGAGGGAGACCGGGCGCCTGTCCCTCTTCAAGTCGCACCGGCCCGACTATGCCGACGGCGAACAGCTGCGGGATTTCATCTATGTGAAAGATGTGGTGGACTGCCTGGGATGGCTCCTGGAAAACCCCGGGGTGAACGGCATCCTCAACATCGGCACCGGCGAGGAGGCGACCTGGAACCGTCTCGCCAAGGCGCTTTTCAAGGCGATGGGCCGGAAGGCGGCCATCGACTACATCGACATGCCCGAGAGTGTCCGCGGCCAGTACCAGTACCGCACCAGGGCGGACATCTCGCGCTTGAGGAAAGCCGGCTACAAGGGGGAATTCCTGGCGGTCGAGGAGGGGGTCGCGGATTACGTGAAGGGGCATTTATTGAAAGACAATCCGTATCTGGGGAATGACGATTCGGCACTGCCGCGCTAGGAATAATCCATGGAAGAACGCCTGCAAAAATATATGGCCCGCTGCGGAGTGGACTCGCGGCGGAAATGCGAGGAGCTCATCGCCTCCGGCCGGGTCAGCGTCAACGGCGATATCGTCACCGAGCCGGGGGTCAGAATCGATCCGTCCCGGGATCGCGTCAAAGTCGACCAAAGGCTGCTCCGCCTGGAGAAACACGCCTATTATCTGCACTACAAAGTGAAAGGCGTCGCCACCACCGTTTCGGACGATCTGGGCCGGAAAACGGTCATGGACTTCATCCCCCCGCTGCCGGAACGGATCTATCCGGTCGGCCGCCTGGACATGGAGTCGGAGGGCCTATTGGTCCTGACGAACGACGGCGACCTGGCGAATTACCTGACCCATCCCGCCCACGGGGTGGTGAAAACCTACCGGGTGGTCGCGGAGGGGAGGATCCCGCAGGAGACCCTGGAGACGCTGGCGGATAAGGGCATACGCCTCGGTCCGGTCCTGGTCAAGCCGACCCGGGTCGAATTCGACCGTTACGACAACGACAATACGATACTGCACATTTCGGTGGCGGAGGGGATCAACCGCGAGGTCAGGCGCATTTTCGCCGCTTTGGGGCATGAGGTGAAGAAGCTCCTGCGCACCCATTTGGGTCCGTTATCCCTGGCGGGGATGAAGCGGGGGGGGCTCCGACCATTGGCCCCCAGGGAGATTGCGGTTCTCCAACAGGGCATGGCCGGCTTGGAACCGGAGCGGGAGGCGGAACTTTTCCCCAAGGGTTCGGCGAAGGGGAGGAAGCCGGCCGGTCCCCGGGGCCGATTGCGTAATGAAAAACCGCCGCGTCAGGGCAAACCCGATCCGGCGGCCGCCGGCAAGTATGCGGCAGGCAACCATCCGACCGGTGCGAATCCGGCCGGTCGCGGCAAGGTGGTGGTTGACGATTGGACCAAGGGGAAGCGCACCTTGCGGCCTAGGAAGGGCAAGGTGGGCGCGGCGAAAACGGGTTTTGCGGCCGAGTCGGCGGATAAGGGCGGCAAGCGGCGCGGCGGGACGACGGACCGTGGCGATAAGCGTCCGGTCACGGGCGGGAAGGTTGCGAAGCCCTTCAAGGCCAAGCAGTCGGCGAGGGCGTCGGGGAAAGCCCCGGCGAAGCCGCCGGTCAAAGGCAAGGCGAAATTATCGCGGACCGGGGCGCCGAAGCCGGTCGGTCATCCGTTGATGGCGAAAGCGTCCACAGCTGGGAAGTCCTCAAATCATGAATAGAGAGCAGATCCGCCCCCTGTGGCTCATGGAGGCCCCGAACCACTCGGGGATGTCGATAGCCAATCGGAACCTGGCCGCCGGCTTCCTGCATTGCGGCATCAAACCCGACATTTTCGCGCGTAGCGCCGGGGAAAATTCGCACGATTTCGAAATGCTCGGTTGTCCCGTGCGCATCCACCCCCACATGGGCAGCGTCCTCTTCGGCGGCGCCGCCATCCACGACGCCGACAATCTGGAAATAAACCTCGTGCACGCCCTCTCGGCCGACATGGCCAAACGCGCCGAACGCCTGGCGAAAAAACTCCGCGTCCCTTTTCTCGTCACCTGCAACCGCCTGGAGGAGTCGGAAATCCGCGGCATTTCCCTCTCCAAAACCGACGGCTTCGTCGCCGTCTCCCGGGCCATCCGCGAGCGCATCGTCAATGTGGGCGGCATCACCCAGGACCGCATCCGCGTCATCCATAACGGCCTCGACCTCACCCGCATGCCCAGACCCTCATTCGGCCGGGAACGCCTGCCCGGCGCCTACCGCTGCCCGGTCATCGGCACGCTGGGTCACCTGGCGCAGAAAAAGGGCCAACGGGTATTTTTGCAAGCGGTGAAGATCCTTCTGGACCGGGGCCTGGACGCCGAATTCGTGGTGCTGGGGGACGGCCCCGACCGCATGGCCTTGAGGAGCCTCGCCGACGAACTGAAGGTAACGAAACGCGTCACCTTCACCCCGCATACCGTTTCGGGGCAGCTGGGGCAATTGGACATTCTGGTCGAACCGTCCCTGCAGGAGGGACTCGGCATGTCCGTCATGCAGGCGATGGCCACCGGGGTGCCGGTGGTGGCCACGGGCGTGGGCGGCCTCTACGATTTGATCGAGGACGGCGTGACCGGGGTCATGGTCCCGGCCGGCGACACCAGGGAATTGGCGGAAGCGATCTGGTCCCTCCTGAACAACGTTTCGGAACGGCAGGAAATGGCCAAACAGGCCCGGGAAATGGTGGAGAGGGAGTTTTCCGCCGAACTGGTCGCGCAACAGCTTATTTTGTATTACCAGGACTGCCTCGACGCCTACCACGGCCGGGGCTCCGTCACCAGCCGCCGCCTCAGGACCATGGAAAGCGGGAAAAGCCGGGAACGCCGCGCGTGAGCCCCATGAACGCCCGGCATACACAAGGATCGGCCATGCGACGCCGAAGCGCTTTGGCGACAGCTGTTTTTATTATAATCCTGGCGGCGCTTCTCCCCTGGCGCGGCCGGCTGCGGGCGGCCGAGGAGGAGTGGTCGGCGATGGCGGTCTTGCGCCTGGGCAACATCGACGCCCTCGACGCCGAGGACGGGCCATTGGCTCAGTTCATCAAGGGGATCCGGAACGACGGCCGCTTCATCCCCCCGGCGCGGACCCTGGCGGGACCGGAAATCCGCAATCCCACCTTCTTCGGCCTCACTTACGAGGCCTGGCTGGAATGTGCGGTGATGACCCCGCTCCAGCCGGGGCCGCTGGAGCCGGTCTGGGTTTTTCCCGTGGACAGCCGGGACGAGTACATGTCCCAGATGGCCAGTCTCGGATTCGCCGAATACGAGGGGATGGACGGCGTGACGACCCTGAGGGAAATCGACCCGGACGGAGTCGCTCGGGTTTGGAACATGGAATGGCTTCCCGGCAACGTGGCGGTATTCGGTTCGCGGCGGGAGGCGGTGACGGCGGTGCGGGAAAACTACGCGGCGAACAGCGCGGCGCGGGGTCTTCTTTATGGCATCGCCGGCAAATTCGCCAATCCGGATCTATCCCTCAGGCTGTACCCGAAACGCCTGGTGGGCTGGCGGGACCGGGACGGAGCGGAGTATTGGTGGCGCGACAAGGTGGACAGGCTGACGCGGGACCTCGTTTCCTACTGGAAGCCGAGTCCGGCGCGGACCCGCCTCATGGACCAATTGCGGGAAGCCACGGCGGTATGGCCTCTCGGGTACGGGCAAATCGACCTGAACGTCTGGTTCGAGGAGAGCGAGGTCGAATGGCGCCTGGACGTCGACGGCGAATGGCAGGTGGCGGATACCGGCGAATTGACCTCCCTCAGGAGCATGCCGGAGAGGACCGCCTTTGCTTACGCGGCGCCGTTGTCGAACCAAAGCCTCCGGTTGTGGGGCGAACGCCTGGGGAGGTTTATTCTGGGGGCGGCCGGAGGCGGGGTCATTCGCGAGGCGCGGGTGGCGGCGCAGACGCTTCTGGATGTCTTTTTGGAGGGTGAACTCACCGAAGCCGCTTTCGGCTGGGTCCTGCCGCCGGCGGGCCGGCCGGAGCTGGGGGTGTCCCGGGTCCTGGTGACGGAATGGGACAATCCGGACGCGGTGACGGCGGCCTGGCGGGAGGCCTTGCTGGCGCTGGGGCCGGGAACGCCCCTCACCCAGGTGATTTCGCAGCTGGGGCTGGAAACGCTGGTGGTGCCGTCCATAGTGGGGCCCCGCACCGCGACCTTGGCGATTTATCCGATGGGCGGTTTGGCGAAAAGCGAAGCGCCATATTTCAACGCCCTTTATTGCCTGGAACGGGTGGGCAACCGGCTGGTGCTGGTCGGGGGCGACCGGCCGGGCGACGACGATACCATGCGCAAGGCGGCGGAATACCGGAAAGGTTTGGCGCGGGACATCGGCGCGGCTGGCGGTCCCGGCACGGCGGAAATCCAGAACGCCTTCAGCCGGATGGGGCCGGAGGGGGCGTCGCTTCTGGGGATATTGTGCCCGGTGCGGTTCATGCAATTTGCCCTGGTGGAGTCGGCGGATTGGCGGCCGCGCGCGCCGGACCAGCATGAACCATTGTCGACGCTGTTCGCCCGCGAGATGCTGGAGTACAGTCCGGCGCGGGCCTGGGCCTTCGCGGGGGTGGGCGACCTGAAGCGCTGGCGGTTGAACGGCAGCCTGACCTGGCAGAGCCTGTCGCGTTTGTCGGCGGCTTTGGGGATTACCGAATCGATTGGCATGGAGGGCGAGAACGAATGAAAGACTGCGCCATGCTTCGCCAAATTGTCCTGGCCAGCCACAACCAAAAGAAAACCGCCGAAATCCGGGATATTCTCGCCCCGCTGGGGATGAAGCTCCTGAATCTCCGCGACTTCCCGGGCGCTCCGGAGCCGGAGGAAACGGGGGACACTTTTCGCGACAACGCGATTCTCAAGGCCGAGGCTGCGCGGGACTTCACCGCCCTGCCCTGTCTCGCGGACGATTCGGGTTTGCTGGTGGACGTGCTGGGCGGTGCGCCGGGGGTCTATTCGGCCCGGTTCGCGGGACCGGACGCCAGCGACCTGGACAATAACCGGCTGCTCCTGGAAAAACTGCGGGGAATGCCGGACGAAAACCGCGCCGCCCGGTTCGAGTGCGTCCTGGCGATAGCCCTGCCCGGCGGGGCGACGCGGACCTTCAGCGGGGTCGTGCGGGGGCGGATTCTCGAGGCGCCGCGCGGGGCCGGCGGGTTCGGTTACGATCCGCTGTTTTGGTCCGACGCTTTGGGGATGACCTTCGCGGAGGCGCCGGCAGAACGGAAAAACCGCATCAGCCATCGCAGTCGGGCCCTGGCGGAGTTCAGGGAATGGCTGGAAGGTTTTATTCTTGCATAGGGGGCGGGTTTCTTTTATAGTGAAAAAAAGGTTGCGGATTTGTCTAGTGCCCATCGGGTATTGTATCCGCGCGCGAGCGCGGGTATTGTTTTGATAGACGCCGCAGCAAGACAATTTGACTTTTTTCCCTTGCGCAAGGGCGATTGGCGGTTCAATCGCCCTTGTCGAATTATACCGCCGCAATGCCAAATATAAGGAGAACCCGGTGGACCTGTCATTCCTCGACCACCTGAAATACGACGCAAACGGCCTCATCCCCTGTATCGCCCAGGATGCGGAGACCGGTGAGGTTTTAATGCTCGCCTACATGAACCGGGCGTCACTGCAGGACTCCCTGGAAAAAAAACTCGCGTCCTATTGGAGCCGGAGCCGACAGAAATATTGGGTAAAGGGCGAGTCGAGCGGACATACCCAGGAGATTCAGGAAGTCCGTTTCGACTGCGACCGGGATTGCGTACTGATTAAAATCAAGCAAAACGGCGGCGCGGCCTGCCACACGGGCATGCGCTCCTGCTTCTTTTACAAATTCACCGACCAGGGCCTGGTCGAGGACGGAGCGAAAGTTTTCGATCCGGAGACGGTGTACGGAAAAGGAAACGGGTGAGGGGCGCCGCAAAATTTTCCAAGCCGCCCCGAGGCGATCGAATCGGTTACCGGGGTGAACCAGCGTTACGATTGCACAAAGGCTTCAGATCATGGAACATTTCAGCTATCGTTCGGGCCAATTGTATTGCGAAAACGTCGCGGTGGAGAAGCTGGTCCGGGAATACGGCACGCCGCTATATGTATATTCCCGGGGAGCGGTGGAGGAACGTTTTCAGGTGGTCAGGAAAGCGTTCGGCGATTTGTCCCCTTTGCTTGCCTTCTCGGTGAAATCCTGTTCCTCCCTGGGTATTCTGAAGGTTTTGCGGGACCTCGGCGCCGGCTTCGACATCGTGTCGGGAGGCGAGTTGGCCCGTGCCCTGCATGTCGACGCCGATCCCAGGAAAATCGTTTTCGCCGGCGTGGGGAAAACGGACGAGGAAATCCGCCAGGCCCTGGACAACGACATACTCATGTTCAACGTCGAGTCGGAGGCGGAACTGGACAACATCCAGAATGTGGCGGCGGAAATGGGAATGGTGGCGCCGGTGTCGTTGCGGATTAACCCGGACGTCGACGCCCGAACCCACGCGAAGACCACGACCGGCAAACGCGAAAACAAATTCGGCATCGATTTCGCGACCGCGTCCCGGATTACCCGTAACATCGCAGTGCAGCCGAACGTGCGTTTGTTGGGGGTGGACGCGCATTTGGGAAGTCCGGTGAACGGGGTCGGACCTTACGCCGAGGCGTTGACGAAGATTTCCGATTTTATCCGCGAGCACCGCTCGCCCAGGGCGCAGTTCGAGTATTTGGATATCGGGGGCGGGTTCGGGATATTGTACCGGGACGAGGCGGTACCGAGTTTTCAGGAGTATGCGGAGGCGATTGTACCGCTGGTCAGGAAAACGGGCTGCAAACTGATTATCGAACCTGGACGGTCACTGGTCGGCAACGCCGCGATCCTGGTCACCAAGGTCCTGTATGTGAAGGACAATGGCCTTAAGCATTTCACCATCGTCGACGCGGGCATGAACGATTTGCTGCGCCCCGCCCTCTATGACGCGTACCATTTCACCTGGCCGGTGAAGTCGGCCAAGGTTCCCCCGTCGCACCTGTTTTCCTCGACCGAGGCGCAGGAGTATTGCAATCGCGAGGCGGTGGAGATGTATGATGCGCACGGCAAGCGTGACATCAACGCGGACGGTTTGATTTTGACGGATGTGGTGGGGCCGATTTGCGAATCATCGGACACTTTCGCCAAAAGCCGCCGGATGCCGGTGATGGAACGGGGGATGAATTTGGCGATATTCTCGGCGGGGGCTTACGGGTTCAGCATGAGCGGGAATTACAATTCGCGTCCCCGGGCGGCGGAGGTTTTGGTCGAGGGCGAGGCGGCGAGGGTGATCCGGGTGCGGGAGTCCTACGAGGATTTGATGGACGGCGAGTCGATGTAGGTGTCTGGGGGGGCTTCGCCCCCCGGCTGAACTCGCAGTGTTTTATGCCGCCCGCATGAATGCGAAGCTCTCGCGGCCGCCCGGACGCAAAGACGCGCCTTCGGCGCTGTTTGCTCTGTAAGGAAGGGCCGCGTAATTAGTTTCACCATGCGTTATTACCGAATGATTTTTGGCTTTCTTTTTACGCGGCCCATAACCGCATTTCATAACCGCTTTACCGCTTTTTGACTATTTGATCAACCGCGTTTCATAGGGGGGCTGGTTGCGCCCCCCTGAACCCCCGCAACCAGCGATTCCGCTGGACCAGTCGCGCAAGCGGAAACGACCCGCCTCCTCATCCCTACTTCAAACGGGACGACAACACCTCAACCAATTCCCAATACTCCTCCAACGCCCCCCAACCCTCCTTCGTCAACCTATACCTCCCCCCCCTCCCCGACTCCACACACTCAAACCAACCATAATGATCGTCCCGTAATATCGCCGCCGTCTTCAACCCCGTCCCCAATTTACGAAGCTCGGACGCAGATCCCAATCCCAGACGCGACAACCCCACCGCCACCGTCAATGCGCTCTCGCGGTACGCCGTCATCACCGGCTTCCCGCCAGTGCCGCCGCTTTTACTCTCGAGACTGCGCCCCCCGATTTCCTTCAGAATGGACGCGGTCGTCGCCTTCCCGACCCGGCGCACCGCCCCACCCCCCGGCGGAAACTTCAATTCCGCCACCGGCGGCGTCTCCCGCATCCACACCACGAATAAGCCGATGTCCAAACGCTTCAGGAGACTGGTCAACGCCCGCCGCCGCCCCGACGGCATGCGCTTCGCCGGCACGGCAATGTAAACGTCCGCGTCGGCGGACTGCCGCGAAACCGCCTGAAGGATCAAATCCAAATTCAGGGTCAACTTCATCTCGACAATAATCAGCCGCTCGCCGTCGTGCGCGGTCACGTCGCAGTTCTTCACCTCGGCGTGCACGGTGAAGCCGCGTTCCTTGAACCACTGCTTGATGGGGGGAAAGAGATCCGCCTCGCGCATATTCGCCCCGACCTCAGGTGGCACTCGGTTCCACCCAGGTCGTCTGCTGCCCCAACAGGAAAAACTCCGGCACGTCCAGATTGAAAACAATCCCCGCACCCGGCTTCGCCAAGGCGGGGATTTTCCCGATCGCCTCGACAATCCCCCGCGCATGCTCCCGCCGGGCGACAATCATCAGCATCTCCTTTTCAGGGACCAGGGTGATGCCGAAAAACTTCACGTCGTCAGGCGTGCCGGTGCCGCGGGCGTTCAGGATGGTCCCGCCGGTCGCCCCGGCCTTGCGCGCCGCCACCATCGCGTCGTCGGCGCAACCGGAATTGACGATTAAGGTGATGAGCTTATATTCCGCTTCCATGACTTCCTTCCTCGCTGCCAAAATTTCCCCCGCCGCCGGGGACGACGCCGGTAAACCGGTCGTGACCGAACCGGCATTGACGGAAACGTCAATCCCCGCCCCGGCCTTCGCAGCCGGTTTGGACCCGGCCGCATCCAGGGTGCCTTTCGCCAAAAAGCGCTGGGTTATGGAATTGGTGTTCAGGAACAATTCGGGAACCCGCACCAACAAGGCGCTGCCGGCCAGACGGCGCGGCTCCCTGGCGGCGGCCTCGCGGATAGCCCTGAGAACCCGTTCCTTTTCCGACCCCATGACCATGAACAACACGTCCTGCTGGATGTCGGCGAGGGACAGGGCCTGGAGCAGCCGGCTGTTCGCCAAACCCTGACCCAGGGCGAGGGTACCCCCCCGGGCCCCGGCGGCCTTGGCCACTTCCACCAGCTGTTGCCCCCGGTGCCGGCCGAGAAAACAAATCAGCATATCCGCCTGTTTCACGAGGAAGTTCGGCATTTGTTCTGCTCCATGCGCTTAAAGGCCAGCCCGAGGATTTGGATGGTGATCAACGGCGCCATGGCGATCATCGCGACCATGCCGAAAGCGTCGGTGGCCGGATTCCCGCCCCGCGCCACGGCCGCCCCCAGGGTCAACGCAAGAATGAAAGTGGTGGACATCGGCCCCGAGGCGACGCCGCCGGAGTCGAAGGCGATGGCGGTGAAAAGAGGGGGACAAAAGCGGGTCAGGATGAGGGCAATCAGATAGCCGGGGATTATCATGTACCAGATGCTCGCCCCGGTGACCACCCTGAACATGCCGAGAGCCACCGCCAGGGCGATGGACACGGACAAGGCGGACAGCATGATCATCCGGGGAATGGTCCCACCGGACACTTCCTCGACCTGCTCCGTCAAGACCCAGACCGCCGGCTCCGCGCACACCACCACCGCCCCGAGAATGAAGCCGATTATGAGAAGCGCCCAGCCGCCGGACATGGCCCCCAATTCCATCCCGAGGGAACGCCCCACCGGGGTGAAACCGCCGGTGACGCCGGTCATGAAGACCACCAGGCCCACCCAGGTGTAAACGAAGCCGCTGACCATGCGCCGCACCTGCCCGGCGGGCAGTTTAAGCATGGCCAATTGAAAAACGATGAAAATCACGATCAGCGGCAGGAGCGCCATGGTGATTTCACCCATGATATGCGGAAGCGGCTGCAGGAACGCGTCCAATAGGGGAACGCTCGCCACGGCGGCGCCGTTCGCCGGTTCCTCGCCCATTTTCATGGGGTTCGCGAGGCCCATGATGGCGACGGCGGCGATGGGCCCGATGGAGGCGAGGCCGACAAAACCGAAGCTGTTGTCGGAGCCGCCGCTCTTCTTGACCGCCGAGGCGACGCCGATACCCATGGCCATGATGAAAGGCACGGTGATGGGGCCGGTGGTGGCGCCGCCGGAGTCGAAGGCGACGCAGACGTAGGCCGTTTCGGCGAAGGCGCAGGCGATAAAAACCAGGGCATAGAAAAAGACCAGAAGCTTGGGGAGGGATATTTGCAAGACCACCCGCAGCATGGCGATGACCAGGAAAAACCCCACCCCGAAGGCGATCATCAACAGTAACGGCCCCTTGTCCAGCCCCTTGACGATCCCGGCGACCTGGCTGGCGAGGACCTGGACGTCGGGTTCGGCGACGGTGATGGCGAAGCCGATTAACATCGAGGCACCAAGGATTAGGGGAAGATTCCGCCTGTGGGTCAGGGCGGAACCGACGCGTTGCCCGAACGGGACCATGCCGAGATCGGCGCCGATCAGGAAGATGCCAAGACCAAGGATGAGGAGAAGGCCGCCCAGCACGAATTGTCCCAGCTGTCCGCCCGGGAGCGGCGCCAGGGTGAAATGCAGCAGGATGACGATGGCCATCACCGGAACGACAGATATCGCGCTTTCCTTGATTTTGGCGAACACGCTCTAGGCTCCTTACTCAAATCTCCACCAGCTCGTATTTGGTCGAACCGAGGCCAATCCGCGCGGCGTGATCCAGGCAGACGTGCCAATTGGTGATGGGGTGGATGCGCGTGAAGTAATCCTTGACCTGGTCGTCCCCTCTGGTGGCCGGCCGATCGAGAATGCTGCCCCGCTGGATGGGCTGCCGGTTGACCGCTTCGGCGCAGGCCTGGTCCAGGGCGACCGGGTCGAACGAGGCGAACATCCCAATATCCGGGACAATCCCGACGTCGTTCGAGGAATGGCAGTCGCAGAAGGGGGAGACGTCCATCACCAGGCAGACGTGGAAATGCGGCCGGCCGGTGAGGACGGCGGCGGCGTACTCGGCCATGCGGCGGCAGAGGGTGTCGCAGGAATTGTCGCCAGTGGGGGAGATGGCGTCGGTGGGGCAGACCCCGAGGCAGCGGCCGCAGCCGACGCATTTGTCGTGGTCGATATTGCATTTCCCGCTCTTGATGACCGGGGCCGCCCAGGCGCAGACCTTGGCGCATTTGCCGCAGCCGATGCAGGCGTCGGCGTCCACCACCGGTTTACCGGAATTATGCTGTTCCATCTTGCCGGCCCGGGACCCGCAGCCCATGCCGACATTCTTGATCGCCCCGCCGATACCGGTCATTTCGTGGCACTTGAAATGGGTGAGGGAGATGACGATGTCGGCGTCCATCACCGCCCGGCCGATCTTCGCCTCTTTCAGTTCGACTCCGTTGGGGACCGGGACCAGCTGCTCGTCGGTACCCTTCAGGCCGTCGCCGATGATGATGTGGCAGCCGGTGGAGAAGGGGGAGAAGCCGTTGGTGTAGGCGGTGTCGAGGTGGTTGAGGGCGTCCTTCCGGTAGCCGACGTAAAGGGTGTTGCAGTCGGTGAGGAAGGGCTTACCGCCGAGTTCCTTGACCAGATCCACGACGGTGCGGGCGTAATTGGGGCGGAGGAAGGCGAGGTTGCCCATTTCGCCGAAATGGATTTTGAGGGCGGCGAATTTCCGCGCGAAGCCGATGTCGGCAATGCCGGCGGAACGCATGAGGCGGGTCATTTTGGCCTGGGTGTTTTCCTCGTCCGAAACCCACATGTTGGTGAAATATACTTTGCTCTTGGACATGGCAGCCTTTCTGTGCGTGAGGCCGGAGAGTCTCCGAATCGACAAAATGAACCGCACTACCCGTGCGGTTCAATAATAAGACTACACACTTGCCGGTCGGCCGCCACTGAAAAATAGCCGCCCGGATCCGGCTTCGGATATGACCCCGCCCTATTCCTCTTCGTCGTCCTGGTTGTCCGGCGAGGCGCCGTAGGGGGTGGGCATGTAGCCGTAACCGCTTTCGTCGTCACCGGTGGAGGAGGAGGAGCCGCCGAAAATATTGGTCTTCACCGGAGCCGGGGCGGCGTCCTTGGCGACCGAAACGTTCTTACTGACGGCGGCGGTGGCGGAGGCGGTTTTACGATCGCGTTTGTGGCCGGTCTTCAAGTTCTGCCGCTTCGACTTGTGGTCGCCGGATTTCTTCTTGCCGAGGTGTTCGGCACGGCCAACCTTTTTCGGATGATCGAGACTGGCGCCGCCGTATTGGTGCGAACCGTCCTTCTTTTCCACCTTGGCAAAGTTCCCGACGTTCAAACCCAATTCGCCGTCGCCGACCGACAGGGCGCCGATGGCCCTGACCCGCACCCCGACCCCGAGTTCCTTCAATTTCGCCGCCGCATCGGCATTGACGATCTTTACGTAGCCGTCGTGGGTGTCGAGGAGGACATTGCCCTGGGGGTCGAGATGGACGCGACCCTTGACGTCGATGTTGGCGCGTTGGGGGGCGATTTTGTCGCGGCGGGCATTGGCCCGCTTCACCAGCATGACGGGGGTGCCGTTAAAGGCCATGAAATCGCCGGAGGCGGCGACGGGCCGGCCGTTCAGGGGAGCCCAGTCGGCGGGTTTGTCGGTGGCGATGCGGATGGGGGCGGCGCCGCTCATTTGGTCGATGTAGACGGCGCTGTTGGAGCCGGTTCCTTCAACCCGAACCGTCCCCCGGACCATGCCGGAGAAAGCTTCGATGCCCTTCTTGATGCCGACCGGGGCGGTGGCGGAGTCGGCGCCGAGGGCGGCTTGAGGAGCAAGGCAAATGGCCAGTGCCAAAAAGGCAAGCGCAAGGTTTAAACGCATTTTATTCTCCATGAATAACGTTGTGATATGAAGCGAATCGATTTATGGACAGCAATGCCGCAACCCCGGCTCAGCGCGTCGCCCCGACCGCGCCGGGAGCGGCGTTGTTGCCGGAGTTCTGCATGGGGCCGACGGCCTGGACCAGTTGACCGATGGTCGCCTTGGCGATTTCCTCGAGGGCGTCGTGGTTTTCATCCATCTTGTCCGGATCCAGGGCGTAGGATTCCTTGATCTGCTGGGCGATGGGGAGAAAATCCTTGATGCCGTCGTCAGGCCCGATAATCAGCATGGTGACGGTGTAACCGTTGAGTTCGATAGTGTCCAGCATGCCGTCGAGATTGCCTTGGGGGCGGCGGATATTGAAAATGGTGCGGATAAGCGTTTCCTGATCCTCCTGTTCCATTTCCTCGGCCAAAACCTTGCCGTCGCCGCCGATTTGCTCGAGAATCGCCTTGACGACCAATTCGGAATAGCCGGCTTGATCTTCAATACCCGGCAGGGGAGAACTGATGACCAGGCGGCTGGTGGAATTCTGCGCTTCGGAAATGGTGACGCCTTGATTGCCGTCGTCTTCCTTCACCCACCAGTTGGCCGGCACTTCAACGGAATAAATTCCGTTGAGGAATTCGACTTCCCTGGTGTTGTCGGCGGCTGCGGCCGCACTGGTCATGCCAAGCATCAACGCCAAAGCCAGTACAAAATTACGCATAACAATCCTTTCGTGGAAAAACCCGCCCCCGCCCCAACGGCAAGAACGGCGCCAGCATGGTTACATTGGATAAAGCGTATATATTCCAAAGCATCTTGAACTGCAACGAAAAAAATTGCTCTTTTGCCAAATCATGGCAAAAGAGCGTGATTATGCCGGTATAACTATACCGAACGCGTATTAAAATTGTGAAACACATATTTAACCACAGAGACACAGAGGGCACAGAAAACCACGATTTTATTTATTACACCGGTCGCGGTTTAGCGCTCCGGATCCCCGTAACAGGGTACGCAGTATCCGCCACCACCGTAAGGCTCGACATTGTTGACCGGATTGATCCGCCTGGTCTCGCGGGCCTTGGCGCGGCGGATGAGGCTGCTGTTGTGGCTCACCGATTGGGGCGTTATGCCAAGATGATTCAAGGAATTCTCGTAGTGCCTATATTCGCCCGCCCAAGCGCGGGACATGAGGGTGACTGTGAAGAGAACGGTCAAGGCCGCCAATACCAATAAAACCCGCCGGCTAGAATTCATCGCGCCACTCCTTCCAAAAGGCTTCCCCTCGGCTGAAACTGTCGCTGAAAACCGGGGAACACCCTGGAAAAGAGCCTGCCTACAAATGAATCTCCGCCTCAACCACCCGGTTTCTACCCCCCTGTTTGGCGGCGTACAGGAGACCGTCCACCCGGGCGAAAAATTCCTCGCTCCTGCTCTCCGTCTCGGGTATGCAAACCCCTACCCCGATACTCACCGTCGCCTTGGTCACGACATCGCTGCGCTGGCAGGGAATCTCCAAAACCTCCACCGCCAGGCGAATGCTTTCCGCCACCCGCCGCGCCCCCTCCAGGTCCGTGCCCGGCACCACCACCGCAAATTCCTCGCCGCCTATCCGCGCCGCCAAATCCAAAGGCCGTCGGAGACTCCTGGTGATGCATTGCGCCAGATTCTGTAAAAAAACGTCACCCTGCAGATGCCCGTAGGTGTCGTTGTAGTTCTTGAATTTGTCGGCATCAAGAATCATCAGCCCCAGCGGGGATTGACTGCGCAGGGCATTACGCCACAGCACGGGGAATTGCCGGTCGAAGGCGCGGCGGTTGGGGATGTCCGTCAGGGCGTCAATCATGCCCAGGCGTTCAATGGTCCGCAAATGCTTGACAATTTGCAAATGCGTCTTCACCCGCGCCTGGACAATCGAGGCATTGAAGGGCTTGACTATGTAATCCACCGCCCCTTCGCGGAAGCCACGCTCCTCGTCCTCCACCCGCGCCAGTCCGGTCACGAAAATCACCGGAATATGCCGCGTCCGGTCCGATTCCTTCAATTCCCCCAGCACCTCGAAGCCGTTCATGTCCGGCATCAAAACATCCAACAAAATCAAATCCGGCGGATGGCCGTTCGCCACCTTCAAAGCCGCCCGACCCGATTTCGCCACCTTCACCCCATAATCCGGCTTCAGGATATGCAACAAAATATCGAGGTTGACGCGATCGTCATCCACAATGAGAATATTGAACCGATCCTCTTCATTTGTCGCCATCACTTCTCCTGGCAGCAAAATACCACGCCCCGTCCATGCCTGCCTTCAAGCCGCATGTTCGGTAAACCACATATTCAACCAGCCGCAATGCACCTGGTTGTTATAACCGTAGAGGGAAAAGAGATCAACCCTCTTCCGCCACTCCCCGCGGCAGATAATGCTCCAGGCAGGTCTCCAGTTCCGTCAATTTGTAGGGTTTGACCAGGCAATCGTGTATGCCCACCCGGTTGTAATCCTTGAGATCGGCCTCGCTGGCGTTCGAGGTCACCGCCACCACCGGGCTGACATTGCCCATTTCCTTGAGGCGCTGGGCGACCTCGGTGCCGGTCATGAGCGGCATGTGGATGTCGAGCATAATCAGATCGAAAGGCTTTTCCTCTTCGCGGCGGCGGCGGTCGATTTCTTCCAGCGCCTCCTCGCCGTTGTTGAAAACCGTCGGCTTGAGGCCCAGACTGGAAAAAAATTCCAGGGCGACCTCGATACTCAGGTCGTCGTCGTCGCACAGCAGCACGTCGCCCCGGAAGAGCGTTTTCTTCGCATCGGCCGGAATGGCGGCCTGCTCTTGGAGGGTGACGACTTTGGCTTGTTGCCGGGCGTCCGAATGGATGACCTCCAGGGGAACGAGGCCAAAAGGCAGGGTGAAGGTGAATTTGCTGCCGATGCCGGGCGAGGAGACCACCGAAATGCCGCCTCCCATTTTTTCGACGAAAGTTTTGGCGATGGCCAAGCCGAGGCCGGCGGTTCCGGCGGCCGGGTCGTTCTTTTCCTCGCCGGCGCCGCCAATTGGGTAGGTTTCGAAAATGCTGGTCAGCCGGTCCGGCGCAATACCCACGCCGCTGTCCGAGACCTCGAACCGGAAGGTCAGGTCGAGGCCGTCGTTGCCGACCAGGGAACATGAGACCTTGACCATGCCCTTTTCGGTGAACTTCACCGCGTTCTCCAAAAGTATCACCAGGATTTGCCGGAGCTTGGCGTGATCGCCCTTGACGGTCTGTTCGCAGTACGGTTCGAGGCTGAAAAACAACTGCAGGCCCTTGTCGCGGGCGCGGGGGGCGTAGACCCGTTCGCACTGCTTGAATACCTCCGGCACGGCGAAGGGAACCGTTTCCACGGCGATTTGCCCCGATTCGATTTTCGCGATGTCGAAGATGTCGTTCAGAAGCAGCAGCAGATCCTGCCCGCAGGTGTGGATTTTCTGGAGGTAGTTCCGGCTCTTGGGGCTGAGCTCGGGCGCGGCGGCGGCGAGTTCCGAAAAACCGATGATGCCGTTCATGGGGGTGCGGAGTTCGTGGCTCATGTTGGCGAGGAAGGTCGACTTCATGCGATTGGCCGAATTGGCGGCGCGGACGGCGTCCTGGCACTGGTGGAGCTGTTCGGCGTGCTTGTCCTCCGTTTCCTTCAGGTGATCGATGTTGCGGGCGGAACAGGCCAGGACCAGGCTGCCGTCGAACCAGCGGATGAGGCTGGCGTGGTAGGAAAGCCAGGAATGCGAGTGGCGGTCGAAGTTGTTCCAGTCGCGGGAAGGCGGATTGGCGCCGCTGCGCTGGTTGAAGAGATGGGCCAGGGGGCAGTAGGAACAGGGTCCGTTTTGCCGGTTGCCGATCATCTTGAAACAGCAGACGCTCTCCAGGTGCTGGGGCGTGAAGGCGTAGACCTGCTCCATTTTGCGGTTGAAATAGAGGAACTGGTAGTTCTTGGGGTTTATGACATAGACCATGGCGTCGAAGTGATCCATGATGGCGATGGCGATGCGGACGCCTTCGGCGACCTTGAGGTAATTGCCGGAGAGACCACCGGGATGATCGGCCAGCGGGAGATCGCGGCTGAAGGAGTGGATGGACAGTTTGCCGCCGCCGAGCATCAGGGAGTCGACGGCTTTGGCGGCGTGGGAAAGTTGTTGGGAGATGAGGCCGAATTCGTTGTTTTGATTGGGAAGGGTGGGGAGTTTCGATTCGCCGGCGGCAAGTTTGCGGCTGGCGGTGGCGATGGCGGCCAGAGGCTGGGCCAGATCCTTCCGATTGAAGGCGACGATGCCGCAGGAAAGAAGAAGCAGGAGTATGAAGGCGATGCCGGCCAGGCGAAAGCCGAGGCGGTTGGCTTCGCCGAGGGCTTTTTCCGCCAAAATGTCCGCACCGGCGACGGCGACGATGGCGCCTTGGGAATTGACGATGGGGGCGTAGGCGGAAATGGTGGGGGCGCCCTCCCCCAGAGGAGCGTTCATTCTGCTGTTATAAAGGCGGGTGCGTTGGGGGACGCCGCTTTCGAAAACGTTGCGGACTTCGGGGGGCAGTTCCGAGCGTTTTTGGCGGAAGCTGAAGGAGTGCTCCTGTCGGGAGGAGACGTAGAAGCGCAGGTTGTCGTCGTCCACAAGTTCGAGGATGGCGAGCGAGGTGACGAACGAACTGTCCTGGGTTTTTTCAAGGATGTTCCTGGTGTCGTTCCAGAAGGTGTTTTTTTCGCCGGCGGCGAGTTCGCGATTCAGGTTGTCGCCGTCGGTGAGGGCGGCGACGGCTTTGGCGGCGTTGTAGGCGGAGTTGGCGTAATAGTCGAGAAAGTGTTTACGCATCAACAGGTAACCGGCGACGGTCATGACGGCCAGGCCGAAGGCGATTAGGAGCACATTCCAGATGGTGGCTTTATGGATGATGCTGAAAAAGGGGGCGGTTTCGGAGAGGTGTTGTTCCGAGTCGGTTTGATTGGCGGAATCTCCGGCGGCGGCGAAGTGGAAACGGTTCGACTTGTCCTTGGCTCCGACATTCGCGGTTTGTTCCGCCACGAACTTTGCCGGTTGGTTGCTCATGCCAGTTCCCTTATACGGCGCCTAGATTTCCCTTTGCCGCCCGATCCGGCGCAAACCGCCGGCGTTTTCAGTAAACCGCCTATTGTCTCACGATAACGCCGATGTGTCAATTCCTATCCAGATGGCGTCGGGAAAATTGACCGGGGCGTCCGGACAAGTGTGCCACAAAGGATAGAAAAAGACGATTTTTACGGCATTTTTTAGATCCTTCGTTATACTGGGTCCAGTATCGGAAAGCCGGACTGAACGGAAGGATCCCGAATGCCGAATCCCCTGAATGACCCGCCGGACGCCAAGCCGCTGGTAGCCGTATTGGCGACCGGCGGAACGATTGCCGGAAAAAGCGCCGCCGACCGCGCGGGCGGAGGTTACACCCCGGGGGTGCTGTCGGCGGATATGCTCCTGGCGGCGCTGCCGGAAGTGGCCCGGAATACCCTACTCCGTTGCGAACAGCTGGCGAACATCGGGAGCGAGGACATGACCGAAGGCGTGTGGCTGGCTTTGGCGCGGCGGGTGCGGGAGTTGGCGGCGGAGCCGGAGGTGCGGGGCGTCGTCCTGCTGCACGGCACCGACACCATGGAGGAAACGGCCTATTTTCTCGACCTCGCCGTGGCGGCCGAAAAGCCGGTGGTGTGCACCGGTGCGATGCGGCCAGCCGATGCGGCGGGGGCGGACGGTCCGGGAAACCTGCTGGCGGCGGTCCGCACGGCGGCGGCGGCGGAAGCGTGGGGGCGGGGAGTTCTGGTCCTGTTTAACGATCGGATTTTCACGGCGCGGGAGGTGGTGAAGCTGGAACGCTTGAATGTCGACGCTTTCGCGGCGCCGGGATCGGGGCCATCGGGGGAAATGGTCAATGGCCGGCCGCTGTTTCGCCGCCCGGGCGCGGGGGCGGCGCGGGAGTTTTTTCCCCTTGCGGAAGAGCTGTTGCAGGACGGCCTCCCGCGAGTGGAAATCATCTACGGCCATGCCGGTCAAAGCGACGGTCTGACCGAGGCGGTCCTGGCACTGCCCGACTTGCGGGGCGTGGTTTACGCCGGCGTGGGCATGGGGAATGTGCACGCCGAGGTCAGGCCGGCCTTGCGGCGGGCAGCCCTGGAGCGGGGGATCGCGGTGGTGTGGTCGTCACGGGTGCCTTACGGGATCACGCCCTGTCGGGCAGGCCTGGCGGCCAGCGAAGGCGCGGTTTTTTCCGGGCGCTTGAATCCCCAGAAGGCGCGGGTTCTGTTGCAGCTGGGGTTGTTGCGCACCGACGATCGGAGGGAATTGCAACGCATGTTTGACACGGAATAGAAACAGGGTGTATTGTGTTTTCCAACGTTATTTGCCGGTGGATTAAGCTGTTCGGCCAGACAGGAACCTTGGGCCGGAATGGTTGTCCGCCTTTTCCCGGGTCCGGGACGTCACACTCCCGCCAACCAATGGAAGGAATCCCATGCGAATTTGCGCCAGCCTCAACCTGAAAGGCAGAAGCCTCGAAGCGATGCGATTCTACAGCCGCATCTTCAACAGTCAGCCGGAATACTTCACCTACGCCGACATGCCCCCGGACCCCGCCTTCCCGATCACCGATGCAATGAAACCGCTGGTGATGCACGGGGAAGTCATGCTTGACCGGGAACAATCCCTGATTTTCGCCGACGATATGCGTCCCGGCGGAGGGGTGATAGGGGACGCCATTTCTTTCGTTCTCATGCTTGAGAACGAGGCGGAATTACGCCGGATTTACAGCGGCCTGGCCGAGGGCGGCGAGAGACGCATGGAGCCGGGGCAGACTTTCTGGAGCGCCTGCTACGGGGAAGTGAAGGACCGTTACGGCCTGGTCTGGGGCTTGAACCTCTGCCAAATGCCGGTGGGAGGGGGTTACATGGCGATGCGGGTCGAATTGCCCGAAAAACGTCTCGTCGGCCAGAAAATTCGTTCGACCATGAAAAAAGCATCAGAGGACTGCGCCGCCCTTTGGGAAAAATTCACGCCCCGCATGGCCGAACTGCCCGCCGGCCCCGGTTCCTACGGGGTATCGACAATGTTCAATCCGGAAGAGTTCGAATATTTCGCAGCGGTGGAAGCGGGTGAAACGGCGGCGTTGCCAGCCGGCATGGAGCGTTTCACCCTGCCCGGCGGGACTTACGCGAAATGTTATGTTCCGCATCTAAGCAAAATACACGAAGCCTATAATTACTTCTACAGCGAATGGCCGAAAACCCAAACCGGCTATGTCCCCGATTATCAAGCTCCCAGTTTCGAATTCTATCCCGCCGATTGGAGCGAAAACGCCGGTTTCGAACTGTTCATCCCCATCAAGAAGGCGTGAGCCGGTGCTGTTATTTATGCCGAACGCGTTCGGTATATACCGAACGTGTATTGAAATTGTGAAAACGCGTTCGGTATAAAACGGCGAGCCGAATTTCGGCTATCATTCCGGGCGGAGGGCGGCAAAGAAACCCCGGTAAACGCCTACTCCAGCCGCATCCCGGTTTTGACAATGGCCAAAACGGCCGCGTCCACCCCCGCCCTTTCCGCCGCCAGGCGGGCGATTTCGTCCGGCCGGGCGGAACCGGCGGTGGTATGGCGCAGTTCCAGCTTCAAGCGCGAGGCGTTCCCGTCCCAAACCAGATCCGCAATATAAGGGCGGATGTCCAGAATGCGGGCCTTCCCCGGTGCGCCCCTTTCCACCATAATTTCCTTTCGGGCAAGAATGTCGGCGGCAATTTGCGTCAGGCTTGAAGCGGCGGAATCGGGCCAATTGACAAGGTCATAAGAAGAGGCCAGAAGTTGCCGCCCCTTTTTGCTTGGGGTCAAATTGAAGGCGTCCTGAACCTCCAGGGTGTCACCGACGGCTATCCGCATGCGCCGGAGTATTTCCGCCAATGGCATCGGTTCGTGGAGCTCGAGTTCGATTTCCTCATGGAGCGAAGCGATTCCCAAACCGAGGGCGTGGGGAAAGACGATGCGGATATGCGGGTTGAAGCCCTGGGTGAGGCGCATGGGCATTTCGGCGCGTTTCAGGGCGCGTTCCCAAAAACGCATCATGTCGTGGTGCGAGTGGTAAATTGCCGGGCCGGTTTTCGTAAACCGCAGGGCGGTTTTTTGGGAGAGCTGGGTGTGGTCGCGCATGGTGCCTTTCCGTTGGCTCCTGGCAATGGGGCGTCGCTTGAACCGCCAAGCGCCTCTTTGTTAAAGCTGAACTTTTGCAAAGTGGCGATTAAACCGCCAATCGCCACTTTGCAAAAATCGTTTTTGCCCGAATTTCAAGGGTTTTTGATTTTACAAAATCGCCATTCGGCGGTTTGAATGGTGATTTTGCAAAAGTCCAGTTAAAGCATTTTTGCCTGAATTTCACGGGTTTTTCATATTGCATAATCGCCATTAGCCGGTTTGACCGGTGATTTTGCAAAACCCCAGTGATACCGGAGGAGTCTGATCGCCGTTTCGATATTCATAATCATAGCGGGTTTTGCATAATGGCAAAACCGATTTTTCGCGAACTTCCGCAAAAAATGTGAATTGGCAGGAACTTCATAAAAACCTTATTGACAAAAACGGGTAAATTCCTATACTTCTTTGCTTCGCCTCCCGGGTGTGAATCAACTATATTTCCCCCGGGCCTCTAAATCGGGGGTATAGCTCAGTTGGTAGAGCACCGCCTTTTTAAGGCGATGGCCGTGGGTTCGAGTCCCTCTGCCCCTACCATAATTTTACCAGAGACACGGTTTATTTCGTGTTCTCGCCAGCCGTCCCCATCGTCTAGCGGTTAGGACACCAGCTTTTCAAGCTGACGGCCGGGGTTCGATTCCCCGTGGGGATGCCACTCTTCAAACCCCTTGCTCTGCAAGGGGTTATTTGCATTAATATAATATTTTTGCTTTGATGTTTCTGACTCCGCATGGTAGTAATTCGTGGTCGTATACAGTTCATCTCTCATTTCACATTTCACATTTCGCACACCATGCTTTTTCATTCCATATAGCGCCAACAACGGTGACACTTCTCCATGGTACTTTTGCCATTGTTGCCGACTGTCTCCTATGGTCACCAATATTCACAGCATCCATCTAATCGGGGTGTAAATTTGCGCCATCGTACCCGCGTCTAATTTTCACACCCATCCGCTGCACCATCCCCCTTTGGCGCAAATTTATGCCCCCAAAGCCCCGGTTAAGCTAAAACCATCTAACTCCAGCGTTAATTTAACTAATTGAGAAGTATCATGAAGCGTTTATCGACACTACATTGTAGGCTTGCACAGAGCCTGATATGGCTTATTCTGCCTAAAAGCTTGTCATTGACACATATTATATACTCCAAGCGAGAATCTTCCAAAGTAATGTTAACTTAACCGTATCAAGCCAAGCAAAGGCCAGGAATGTTAACTGAAGACGGAATCAAAAGCCAACTCGATAACGCCAGCCACTCCGATCCAGAAATACGAACCGCGCTTGCCGAACCGCCCCTGCGGATGGAACTTTTCAGTCCAGACCAACGGCGTGAACGCGGACGGACGCTGGGGCAGGAACACCACACAGGGAAGGAACGCACCGGAGCCGAACGCCTGCTCATCCGACTGAGAGAAAACGAGGATGTTATCCGGGCCGTGCACCACCAGTTCGTCGACGACGTCAGCCAGAAAATTCCGGTCATTTCCATGGGCGAGTGGCTCATGGACAATTTCTACGTCATAGAGGAACAAATCTCCCTCGCCAAACGCCACCTCCCAAAAAAATACCTGATGGAGCTGCCCCGTCTCGCCAATCCGGGCAAAGCCGGGCTGCCACGCGTCTATGATTTGGCCGAGCACATCATCGCCTACGGAGACTCCCGCATCACCCCTGCCGACCTATTCGTGATCATTTCCGCCTATCAGGAAAATTCGCCCCTGAATATCGGCGAACTCTGGGCTGTTCCCATTATGCTCCGACTCGCCATCATCGAAAACATCCGCCGCATGGCAGTGCTCGCCCGCATCGCCAGAGATCAGCGCGAACTCGCCCGCCGCTGGGCCGAGGAGCTGGTGCGCGTCAACGAACATAATCCCAAGGATCTCGTCATCACCATCGCCGACCTGGCCCGGGCCAATCTGCTGCTCTCCAGGCCGTTCGTCTCCGAATTCAAGCGGCAGCTCCAGGGACGCGGAAGCGCGATGAAATTGCCCCTGCAATGGCTGGAGCAGAACCTGAACGAACAGGAACGCACGATTGAACAGGTCGTCGCCGATGAAAACCACGAACAAGCCGCTTTCGAACTGTCCATGCGCAACTGCATCACCAGCCTACGCGCCTTGGGCGTCACCGACTGGAACGAATTCGTAGAAACGTTGAGCCGGGTCGAGCAGACGCTCAGGAAAGACCCCGCCGACGTCTACGGCAAAATGGACTTCGCCAGCCGCGACGACTACCGCCGCATCGTGGAAAAACTCGCCCGACGGGGAAACAAGGAGGAACCGGAAGTAGCCGCCGAATGCCTCGCCCTCGCCCGCGACGCCTTCGTCACCCGGGGTGGGGGAACCCCCCGCGCCCACGTCGGCTATTACCTGGTCGGCCGCGGCAACGCCACCCTAAGAAAAGCCCTCGGTTGCCGGCCCTCACTCTCCGACCTCCTGCATAACCAAAAACCCCGGCTCACTCTCGGCCTCTACTTCGGAGGCGTCTTCCTTTTCACCGCCCTCTTCACCTTCCTGACCTCCCTGCTCGCCCGGGCCAGCGGCGTCGGCGACGAACGCATCGGCGTCCTTTTCTTCCTGGTCGTCATCGTCACCCTCCACCTCGCCATCGGCCTGGTGGACTACCTCGCCACCCAGCTGATCAAGCCCCGCCGGATCCCGCGCCTCGACTTCTCCAAAGGGATTCCCGCCGAACACCGGACCCTGGTGGTGGTCCCGACCCTGCTGTCCTCCGAAGAGGGCGTCGACGAACTTCTCCACATTCTCGAAATGCATTATCTGGGCAACCCCGGCCCGAACATCCACTTCAGTCTTCTGACCGATTTCGCCGACGCCGACGGCAAAACCACCCCGATCGATGAAAAGCTGCTCAATCTCTGCAGTCTCGGGGTCATGAAATTGAACGACAAGTATCCCGGTCCCACCGGCGATTCCTTCTACCTGTTTCATCGTCCGCGCCAATGGAATCCCAAGGAAAAATGCTGGATGGGCTGGGAAAGAAAACGCGGCAAACTCGAAGGCCTCAACCGTTATCTTCTCGGCAACGACCCCGACGTTTTCGCCAGGGTCGTCGGCCGCACCCCCGCCCTCTCGAACGTCCGCTACGTCGTCACCCTCGACACCGACACTGCCATGGGCCGCGAATCCGCCCGGCAAATGGTCGGCGCCATGGCCCACCCCCTGAACAGCCCACGCTATTCCGAGAGTCTCGGCCGGGTTGTCACCGGCCACGGCATCCTCCAGCCCCGAGTCGACTCGAACCTCGCCGGCGCCAATCGTTCCCTCTACGCCCGCATGTCCGCCGGCGACGTCGGCATCGACCCATACACCCGGGCCTCATCCGATCTCTACCAGGATCTCTTCGACGAAGGGTCCTTCATCGGCAAGGGGATCTACGACGTCGGCATGTTCGACCACGCCCTGGGGGGACGCTTCCCCGACAACAAAATCCTCTCCCACGACCTTCTCGAAGGCTGTGTGGTGCGGTCCGGCCTCCTGGGCGACGTGAAGTTCTACGAGGATCCGCCCCGCACCTATTTGATGGATATTCAACGCCGCCACCGCTGGATTCGCGGCGACTGGCAGATCGCCAACTACCTGGTCGGCGGCGAAACGCGCCGCAACAACGTCCTGAACGGCAATCCCCTCAGCTTTCTTTCCCGCTGGAAAATTTTCGATAACCTGCGCCGCAGCCTCACTCCCGTGGCCGCCGTGCTCCTCCTCATCCTCGCCCTGACCATTTCCGTGGACCCAGTGCTCCTGCAGCTGGTCGCCTTCCTAGCCTTCCTCGGGCCCGTGGCGGTCGCCGGCGTCTTCGGCCTCTTCAAGGTCGCCCCCGACAAAACCGTCCGCCAGCATTTGAAAAACAGCCTCGCCGCCACCGGCAAACAAGCCCTGCAGGTGCTGTTCAAATTCTCCTGCCTCCCATTCGAAGCCTGCGTCAATCTCGACGCCATCGGCCGCAGCCTGTGGCGGCAATTCGTCTCCAAGGAAAAACTCCTCGAATGGCGCACCTCGCAGGAATCATCCAAGCAGCCCCTGGACCGCTTCGACGTCATCCTCCGCACCATGTGGATCGCCCCGGTTCTCGGGGTGGTCGTCGCCGTCCTGGTCTATCTGACCAACCCCCGTCTCGCCCTGTACGCCGCGCCGTTGTTCCTGCTGTGGCTGTTATCCCCGGTTTTCGCCTATATCCTCTCCAAGCCGCGACGCCGCAAGACCGAAACGCTGGCCGACGCCGAACGGATTTTCCTGAGGCGCAACGCCCGGCGCATCTGGAACTTCTTCGAAACGTTCGTCGGCCCCTCCGACAATTGGCTCCCGCCCGACAATTACCAGGAGCAGCCCCTCGGGCGGACCGCCCACCGCACCTCCCCGACCAACATCGGCCTTTCCCTCCTGGCCAATCTCTCCGCCTACGATTTCGGCTTCCTCACCGGGAAACGCCTCCTGGAGCGAACCGCGCAAACCCTCTCCACCATGTCCAGGATGGATCGCTTCCGCGGCCATTTCTACAACTGGTACGACACCCGCACCTTGGAGATTCTCCGTCCCGCCTACGTCTCCACCGTCGACAGCGGCAACCTCGCCGCGCATCTCCTGGTCCTGGTCTCGGGCCTCAGGGAAGTGGCTGAAGCGGAAATCATCCAGCCCCAGTTCTACTCCGGCCTCCGTGACAGTCTGGAACTGGCCCTCGCCGACGCCGGCCGCCAATCCCGGCCCGTGTTTCCGGCGCTGGAATCATTACGCAGCAAGCTGATCGACGCCGCCAAACAGCCGCCGCAAGCGCCGTGGGAAGTGCGCCGGCTCATGGGTGAACTATCCGTCCAGGCCGCCGGCCTGACCGCCGAATGGGAGAAATCCCACCCCCACGAAGGCAAGGTGCGCAAATGGCTTGACGCCCTCCAGGACCAATGCCTGGAAGCGATTCACGAACTCGACGAAATCGCCCCCTGGGCCGAGGGACTCGCCGACCATCCCGAATGGCGTGTACATCCCGAACTCGGACGCCTGCCGTCGTACATGGACGCGGTGAGCCTCTCCGCCCGCCTGCAAGCCGCCCGCATCGACAGTCCTTATGCGGCGCCGGACCCACAGGCGGCAGCCGGTTCCGGCGTCGAAGCCGAGTCTTCGGCCGGTTCCGACCCCGGGCCGGAACCGGTCCCGGCGCCGGAAACGGCCGAAGAACCGGAGGCGGGCGACGCAGCGGAGGCGGAGGAGGAAAACAAACCGCTGGCGATCGATCCCGACTTGATCCAACTGCTGGAAAAAGGCGCCGAGCACGCCAGTTCGCGCCTGGCCGAACTGCAGCAGGCGGTAATCACCCTGGAGGAATTCGCCAACATCGATTACGAATTCATCTACGACAAGGCCAAGCGCCTCCTATCCATCGGCTTCAACGTCGACGAACGCCGCCTCGACGGCAGCTACTACGATCTGCTGGCCTCCGAGGCGCGCCTCGCCGCCTATCTCGGCGTCGCCCAGCACAAGCTCCCCCAGGAAAGCTGGTTCGCCATGGGCCGCCTCCTCACCGTCACCGGCCGCCGACCCCTCCTGATATCCTGGTCGGGATCGATGTTCGAATACCTGATGCCAATGCTGGTCATGCCCTCCTACGAGGGGACCCTGTTGGATGAAACGTGCAAGGCGGCGGTCCTGGCCCAGGTCGACTACGCCGCTGACAAGAACGTCCCCTGGGGAATTTCCGAATCCGGCTTCAATCTCCTGGACGCGGATCAAAATTACCAGTACCGCGCCTTCGGCGTGCCGCAACTGGGGCTGAAGCACTTCATCGACCAGGACCTGGTCGTCGCCCCCTACGCCTGCGTCCTCGCCGCCATGGTCTTCCCCGAACAAGCCGCCATCAATCTGCGGCGCATGCAACAGGAGGGCTGGCTCACCCCCTACGGGTTCTACGAGGCCGTCGACTTCACGCCCGGCCGCACCACCCGCGCCGCCGGCCCCGCCGTCGTCCACTCCTACATGGCGCACCACCAGGGGATGAGCCTCGTCGCCATCGGGCAGGCCCTCCTGGGCCGCCCCATGCACCGGCGTTTCCTCGCCAACCCGCACCTCGCCTCCACCACCCTCCTCCTGCAGGAACTCGCCCCCACCGAGAAAGCCCGCTATTTCCATTCCACTTACAGCCCGGCCATCCGCCAGCAACCCGGCGGTCCCGAATCCCCCATCCGCGTCGTCACCAACCCCAATTCCCCGCATCCCGACACCCAGCTCCTTTCCAACGGCTGCTACCACCTCATGGTCACTGCCGCCGGCGGAGGCTACAGCCGCTGGAACGACTTCGCCCTGACCCGGTGGCAGGAAGATCCCACCCGCGACAACTGGGGGACCTACTGCTACATCCGCGACAAGGATACCGGTGACGTCTGGAGCGCCACCCACCAGCCCGTTCGCGCCCCATACGAATCGCTGGAAACGGTGTTCGCGGAGGGGAAAGCCGAGTTCAACCGCCGCGACAAGGATTTTACCTGCCACACCGAAATCGTCGTCACCCCCGAGGACGACGTCGAAGTCCGGCGCCTCAGGGTGACCAACCGTTCCGGCCGGAAACGCCGCCTGGACATCACCACCTTCGCCGAGGTCGCCCTGAACAGCCCCGCCGCCGACGCCTCCCACCCCGCCTTCTCTAAACTTTTCGTGGAGACGCGCCTTGTACCCGACCGCCAGGCCATCGTCTGCTCCCGGCGCCCCCGGTCCGAGGGGGAACACACGCCCTTCCTCTTCCACATGCTCGCGGTGCGGGGAACGGTCGGCGGAACCGTTTCCTACGAAACGGACCGCCTGGCCTTCATCGGCCGGAACAACGATCCTTCGCGTCCCGCCGCCCTGCGTCCGGACCGGGACCGTCTCAAGAACAGCCACGGCGCCGTACTCGATCCCATCCTCGCCATCCGCAGCGACCTCTCCCTCGACTCCGGCGACGCCATCGTCATCGACATGGTCACCGGCGTCGGTCAGGACCAGGCCGACACCGACCGCCTGCTGGAGAAGTACCAGGATGAGCGCTCCACCGACCGCGCCTTCGACCTCGCCTGGACGCACGGCCAATTGCAATTGCGCCAGCAAGGCATCACCGACGCCGAAGCGCGCCAATACGCGCAGCTGGCCGCCTCGGTCATCTACGCCAACCCCAGCCTCAGGGCCGACGCCGGCACGCTCATCCGCAACCGGCTCGGCCAGTCCGGACTCTGGGGCTACGCCATTTCCGGCGACCTACCCATAGTCCTCGTGAAAATTACCGATTCCTCGAACCTCGCCCTGATCCGGCAAATCCTTCAGGCCCACAACTACTGGAAATCGAGGGGGCTCAAGGCCGATCTGGTCATCTGGAACGAGGACCAGTCCGGCTACCGACAAAACCTGAACGACGAAATCGTCGGCCAGGCGGGGCTGGCCATGAACGACGCCAACCTGGAAAAACCGGGCGGCATCTTCATCCGTTCCACCGAAAGGATACCGGAAGAGGACCGCGTCCTCATCCAGACCGTCGCCCGGGTGGTCCTGTCGGACGGCGACGGCATGCTGCCGGAACAGCTCCGCAAGCTCACCCGGGCCGAACTCTCCCTCACGAACCCCATTTCCCATTACCCCCTGCGTAATGAAAAGCCCCGCGAGGAACAGCTCCCGCCGGTGGAAAAGCTCGTTCTCGCCAACGGCTACGGCGGCTTCACGCCGGACGGCCGCGAGTACGTCATCGTCACCGGGAAAATGGCGACGACGCCCCTGCCCTGGGTGAACGTCATAGCCAATCCGGACTTCGGCTGCGTGGTCTCCGAAGGCGGCTCCACCCACACCTGGGCGGTGAATGCGCACGAATTCCGCCTCACCCCCTGGTCGAACGATCCGGTGACCGATCCCACCGGGGAAGCCCTCTACATCCGCGACGAACAGACTGGCGACTACTGGTCCCCGACTCCCCTTCCCTGCCGGCCCGGCCGCGCTTACGTCATCCGCCACGGCTTCGGCTACAGCAAGTTCGAGCACCGGGAAAACGGCATAGAGTCCCGCCTGACCATCCATGTGGATCGAAACGCCCCGGTGAAATTTTTCACCCTGCGCCTGGCGAACCATTCCGGCAAGCGCCGCAACCTCTCGGTCACCGGCTATGTCGAATGGGTATTGGGGGACCTCCGCGCCAAAACCGGCCTGCACGTCGTCACCGGCATCGATTCGCGTTCCGGGGCCCTGGTTGCCCGGAATCCCTATTCCGGCGACTTCAAGCAACGTCTGGCTTTCCTCGACGTTGACGATCCCGGCCGCACGGTCGGGGGCGATCGCCGCGATTTCATCGGCCGAAACGGGGACCTCGCCAATCCCGCCGGCATGGGCCGGCACGCCCTGTCGGGCCGGGTAGGCCCGGGCCTGGACGCCTGCGGCACGGTGCGGGTGCATGTCAATCTCGGCCCCGGGCAGGAGCGGGAGATCGTCTTCCGCCTGGGTTCGGCGGCCGACATCGACGACGCCCGGCGTCTCGTCAAGGACTTCAGGGGCCAGGACGCGGCGCGTGCGAGTCTGAGGCAGGTCACGGATTACTGGCGGGAAACACTCGGCGCCATCCAGGTCGACACCCCCGACACCGCCTTCAATTTCATGGCGAACGGCTGGGCTCTCTACCAAACCCTGTCCTGCCGCTTCTGGGGAAGGGAGGCGACCTACCAATCCGGCGGCGCCTTCGGCTTCCGGGACCAGCTCCAGGATTCGATGGCCCTGGTCTACGCGGAACCGGAACTCGCCAGAAAGCATCTCCTTGAATCGGCGGAAAGGCAATTCGAGGAAGGCGACGTCCAGCACTGGTGGCATCCGCCCATCGGCCGCGGAGTCAGGACCCGCTGTTCCGACGACTACCTGTGGCTTCCCTACGTGGCCGCGCATTACGCCGCCGTCACCGGCGATATCAATGTTTTCAACGAAAAACGGCCTTTCCTGCTCGGCCGGCCGCTCAGGGACGACGAGGAGTCGTACTACGATTTGCCGCAGGCGTCGGGCGACCGTGCGAGCTTGTACGACCACTGCAGAAAGGCCATCGAGCACGGCTTGAGGTTTGGCGAACACGGTTTGCCGCTGATGGGTTCGGGCGACTGGAACGACGGCATGGATTTGGTGGGCGGGGGCGGCAAGGGGGAGAGCGTGTGGCTGGGCTTTTTCCTGCATGTGGTATTGAGCCGTTTCGCCGGTCTCGCCGAGGCGCGGGGCGACCGGGACTTCGCCGAGCGCTGCCGCCGCGAAGCGGCTCTTTTGGCCGGCAACCTGGAAAAGCACGCCTGGGACGGCGCCTGGTACCGCCGCGCCTATTTCGACAACGGAACGCCATTGGGATCGGACCTGAGCGGGGAATGCCGTATCGATTCGATAGCCCAGAGCTGGGCGGTATTATCGGGAGTCGCCGCGCCGGTGCGCGCGGCCGAGGCGATGCGGTCAATGGAGAATCTCCTGGTCGACCGCGAGAACCGGCTGGTTCGACTGTTCGCGCCGCCTTTCGACAAATCGCCACTGAATCCCGGCTACATCAAGGGCTATGTGCCGGGGGTGCGCGAAAACGGCGGCCAGTACACCCACGGCGCCATTTGGGCGGCGATGGCGACGGCGAAATTGGGGGACCACCGGACGGCGTGGGAGCTGCAGGAATTATTGAACCCCATCAACCACTCCCGGGATCGGGCCTGGGCGGACAAGTACATGAATGAACCTTACGTACTTTCCGCCGACATTTATACAAACCCCCAGCATCCCGGCCGGGGCGGCTGGTCGTGGTACACCGGTTCAGCCTCTTGGTTCTACCGTTTTATGCTGGAAAGCATTTTGGGATTCAGCATGGAAGGGAACGTGATCAAGATCGCCCCCTGCGCGCCGAAATACTGGAACAGCTTTGGCATCCGGGTGCGGAGGGGCGGCGCGCATTACGACATAACGGTAAAACGGGCGGAAGGGGGGAGAACCGCACCGGAGGTGAAGCTGGACGGCGTGGAGGCGCCGGGTTTGGAAATCCCGCTTGGCGATGATCACAACGAACACCGGGTGGAGGTCAGCCTGGCGTTTTAGAGCAACAGAAAGGTGGTGCGTCATGTTAAACAAAACCGAAGGTTGGGAATATTTTTGCACACTGATGATGGTCATACCCGGATTATGCGAAGTGTTCAACGATTATCATCCGGGCGACGCGGAGGAATTGCGTTACAAGGAAATCCATCACAGCGGCGTCACCCAAACCGCCGCCCCCGCCGCCAATTCCCCCGTTCCCCCGGGTATGTCCACCAGGCAATTGCACTGAGTCAGGGTCAAGAGCGACCGGCCCTCCGGCCTCCCCGCCGGGAAATGCACCACGCCGCCTTCCAGCCAACCCGGCACGAAACGCCGCGTCCGGCTGCTTTTCCGAAATGCCTCACCCAAAACGGCGTTTATCCGTTCCGGCGCCGCCTCCCCTTTCCCCATCCCGCCCAGGCGGCGCAACAGCGGAACCGCCAGAAGATGGAAGGTGACAAAGACCGCAAAGGGATTCCCCGACAAAGCCAGCAACGATTTCCCATTCGTGCGGAACGCCAGCAGCGGGGACCCGGGACTGAGGTCGACCCCATGAAACAAGGTTTCGCCCCCAAGGCGCGACGCCACTTCCGGCATAAAATCGCGGCAGCCCACCGAAACGCCGCCGGTGGAAATTATCAAGTCGGAGCGCTTCCACAGTTCCGCAACCAAATTCGCCAGCGCTTCAGCCGCGTCCCGTCCCGAAGCGACCGCCGCCACTTCCGCCCCGGCGTCGGCGGCAAGCGCCGACAGCAACGGTCCGTTGCAGTCATGGATTTGCCCCGGGCCGATCGCTTGGCCCGTTTCGGCAAGTTCGTCGCCGGTTGAAAGGATGCCCACCCGCACGCGGGGATAAACCGCCACGGCGTTCAGTCCCTCCGCGGCAAGCAGCGCGATATGCCCGGGAGTGATTCGCCGGCCTTTACGGAGCAGACAGGTTCCGGCGGGAAAGTCTTCCCCCCGGTAACAGAAATTGGCGTAGCCGGCCAGCTCCACAAAAATGTCGACGCGTTCATTCCGTCCCTCGAAAAAGTTCCGGGTGTCTTCCTGCCGGACCACGCAATCCGCCCCGTTTGGGATTGGTGAGCCGGTCATGAGGCGGAGGGCTTCGCCGCGGTTCAGGACGCCGGGCCAGTTTTCTCCGGCGAAAATTTGCCCCGCCACGTTCAGGCGAACCGGCCGGTCAGGGGTCGCCCCTGTCAAATCGCGATGATTGACTGCGTAACCGTCCAGGGGCGATCGGTCAAAAGGCGGCAGGTCCAGTCTGGCGGAGACGTCATCATGGGCGACGCGGCCGAGGGCATTTTCCAGGGAGATCGTTTCCGGGATGTTTACGGCCGGATCGGCGGCGTTCAGCAGAATTGCGGTAGCTTCCTCGAGGGAGAGTCGGCGGGGTATAGGCATGAAGCGGTCCTGAATTCACAGTTGACATGCAGTATGCGGTCGCCGCAGTTCTGCTATCCGAAAAAATACAGCCGAAAGCGGCGGCAATGGACTAGTGTATCGTCCCTTAAATTCCGTTGTTTAGCAAAGGAATTTAAGGGACGATAAAATATGTTAAAGGGCTGTTATTGCCCTGTTACGCAGCACCAATCCCCACACGTCATTCCGGAGAGTTGAGACTAACCACGGTTGAACGCTTACGACGCCGGAATGACTTGTGGGGAAAGGT
>JAVBRG010000123.1:0-10358 GCA_031548195.1 Planctomycetota bacterium
GAAAATCCTGGTCGGCGTCAACAAGCTGGTCAGGGCGGTGAAATCCACCCTCGGCCCGACCGGTCACAACGTCATCTTCGAAAAAGGCTTCGGCAACCCTTCCATCACCAAGGACGGCGTCACCGTCGCCAAGGAAATCAAGCTGGAAGACCCCTTCGAAAACATGGGGGCGCAGCTCATCAAGGAAGTGGCCAATAAAACCGGCGACGTCAGCGGCGACGGCACCACCACCGCCTCGATTCTCGCCGAGGCCATCTTCACCGCCGGCCTGAGGGCGGTCGCCTCCGGCGCCGAAGCGGTCGCGGTCAAGCGCGGCATCGACCGTTCGGTCGAAGCGGTCGTGGAAAAACTGAAAGGCATGTCCAAGCCCTGCAAAAAGGTCGAGGACATCGCCAACGTCGCCGCCATCTCCGCCAACAACGACAAGGCCATCGGCGACATCATCGCCAAGGCCATGGACAAGGTCGGCGCCGACGGCGTGGTCCAGGTCGAGGAAGGCAAGACCACCGACACCACGGTCGAACTGGTCGAAGGGATGCGTTTCGACAAGGGTTACCAAAGCCCCTACTTCATCACCAACACCGCCAATATGACCTGTGAAATGAAGGATCCCTACATCCTCATTTACGAAAAGAAGGTTTCGAACCTCCGCGAGTTCCTGCCGATTCTCGAACAGGCCGCGTCCACCGGAAAACCGCTCCTCATCATTTCGGAGGAAGTCGAAACGGAATGTCTGGCGGCGCTGGTAATCAATCGTCTCCGCGGCACCCTGAACGTCTGCGCGGTGAAGGCGCCCGGTTTCGGCGACCGCCGGAAAGCCATGCTCGAAGACATCGCCATCCTGACCGGCGGCCAGGCCATCACCGAAGACCTCGGCATCAAGCTGGAGAATGTCAAGCTGGAACAGCTCGGCCGCTGCAAGCTGGTCTCCATCGACAAGGACAACACCACCATCGTCGAAGGCGCCGGCAAGACGGAAGACATCAAGGCCCGTATCGAGCACCTCAAGAACCGCATTGAAACCACCACCTCCGACTACGACAAGGAAAAGTTGCAGGAGCGTCTCGCCAAGCTGTCCGGCGGGGTCGCGGTGGTAGCGGTCGGCGCCGCCACCGAGGCGGAAATGAAGGAGAAGAAGGCCCGGGTCGAGGACGCCATGCACGCCAGCCGCGCCGCGGCTGAGGAAGGCGTGGTTCCCGGCGGCGGCGTGGCGCTGCTCCGCTGCATTCCGGCCATCGAAGCGGTCAGGGCCAAGGCGGAAGGCGACGAAAAAATCGGCTGCGACATCATCGCGAAGGCGGTCCGCTCCCCGATTCTCACGCTGGCCGAGAATTCCGGCCTGGACGGTTCGGTGGTGGCGGCGGAGGTCGAGGAAAACAAGGCGGAGAATTTCGGCTTCAACGCGCTGTCCGGCGAATACGGCGACATGTTGAAGTACGGGATTATCGATCCGGTAAAGGTGACCCGCCTGGCGCTCCAGAACGCGGCGTCGATTGCCTCCCTCCTCCTGACCATTGAAACGATGGTGACGGAAATCAAGGACGGCAAAAAGCAGAACGCCCTGGCCGGTGCCGTGTCCTGAACAAGCCTAATCATGCAGCCCGGTTCCCGGTCCCGGATCTCCGGGACCGGGCAACTATTGACATTTCCGTCAGGCGGTTGACAATTAGTTAACGTACTAAATTATTTTCCGCCGGAACCGGCCGACATAAGGGGGCCGGGGCGGGGGGTTGACAGTTTTTACAACCGCTGGAATTTGGACGGGAGCCCGGTCGCGAGTCCGGGCGAACCAAGAAGACCTTGAAGGCATGACCATGGCGAAAAAACGCGATTATTACCAGGTACTTGGGGTGGAAAAAAATGCCACCCAGGACGATATCAAAAAAGCCTACCGCAAGCTGGCCATGAAGTATCATCCCGACCGCAATCCCGGCGATAAACTCGCCGAGGAGCGCTTCAAGGAGGCGGCGGAGGCGTACGAGGTGCTGCACGACGAGGAAAAACGCAAGCGCTACGACCTGCACGGCCACGAGGGGCTTTCCGGCATGGGTGGGGGTCAGGGTGCGCCGAACTTCTCCTCGTTCGAAGACATTTTCAGCCATTTCGCGGATATATTCGGAGGGGGCGGCGGCGGCCAGGGCGGCTCCATTTTCGAGGGCGTTTTCGGCGGCGGCAGCTTCGGCCAGGGGGTTCGCGCCGGCGCCAGCCTCAAGTGCCGGGTCAACATCACCTTCGAGGAATCGGCAGCCGGCACCACCAAAACAATCGAACTCCGCCGCAACGAAATCTGTTCCACCTGTAACGGCACCGGTTCCGCCCCGGGTTCGAAACCCCGCACCTGCGCCACCTGCGGCGGCCGCGGGCAGGTCTACCGTAACCAGGGTTTCTTCTCGGTCGCCCAAACCTGCCCCACCTGCCACGGCAAGGGCGTTTTCATCGACAAACCCTGCAATCAGTGCAAAGGAAGCGGCCGCGAGTCGAAAGTGGTGCGGATTAAAGTCACCATTCCCGCCGGCATCGAGGACGGAACGCGCCTCCGGATTCCGGATGAAGGCGAGCCATCCGACTCCGGCGGACCGCGGGGCGATTTGTACTGCTACATTTTCGTGGCCGAGCACGACTTCTTCAACCGGCAAGGCGACGACGTGGTCTGCCAGATTCCCATTACCTTTTCCCAGGCGGCTTTGGGAACCGAACTCGAAGTGCCGACCCTCAAGAACAAGGCACGGGTGAAAATTCCCGCCGGCACCCAAAGCGGCCAGGTTTTTCGCTTGCGCGGCCTCGGCTTCAAGCGGCTCCGCGACAAGACCGAAGGCGACCAAATCGTCCAGGTGATTGTCGAGACCCCTAAGAAGCTGACCCCCCGGCAGGAGGAATTGTTCAGGGAAATGGCGACTTTGGAAGAGACGTACGTGTCGCCGCAGCGGAAGGGCTTCATGGACCGCTGGAAGGATTATTTCTCGGATTCGAAGTGAGGGAGCTGTTTTGACACCCCAGGGCAGCTCTGCAAACAGCATTTTTGGAGCTGCCCCCCAATCGCGGAGGCGAAGCGATGCACGCGCTAACGAGAGGACATACTGGAAGAAGGCGGCGGCTTTTTAATTGTTATGTCATGAGCGTAATGAAAAAGAGGCGGGAAGGGGCGGTGCAGCCAGGAGACGAGTCGATGTTTGACGAATTTCGGAAAAGGAACGGGAATTCGGCAGCTTCACGGGAAAACGCCGGCGGGAGCGGGGCGGCAGCCGGCAACGATCCGGCGGCGGAGAACGTGGCGGAGGGAGAGGCGGCCACTCCGGAGCTACTCGCCCAAATTCGGTCCGAACGCGATTCCTATCTGGATTTGGCGCGGCGGGAACGGGCCGATTTCGATAATTACCGCAAGCGCATGGAACGGGAAATGCGCCAATTGAAACGCGAAAGCCTGGCCAATTTTCTGAAGGATTTTTTCGGCCCCCTCGACGATCTCGACCGGGTGCTGCAGGAAAGCGTGAAAAGCCATTCCTACGAAGCGCTGGCGACCGGGGTGCGGATTATGGAGGAGAATTTCTGGCGGACGCTGGCGAAAGCCGGGGTGAAAAAAATCGACGCCCTGGGAAAACCGTTCGACCCGAACCTGCACGAGGCGATGGTGACCATGCCCTCGGCCGATTACCCGCCCGGTACGGTTATGGAGATTTACGACAACGGCTATAAGCTGGACGAGTATATCCTCCGCCCGGCGCGGGTGGTGGTGAGCCGGGCGTTTGAGGGGTGATTAGAGTTTTGCCAAGCGACGATTGAACCGCCACTTGGCAAAAAGTTTTTCCGCCTGAATATCAGGTGTTTTAACTTTCACAAAATCGCCATCCGGCGGTTTGCATGGTGATTCTGCAAAACTCCACGAAAGGGTAACGGGGATGCCAACCTACGAATATGAATGCGAAGGCTGCGGCCACAGCTTCGAGGAATTCCAGTCCATGTCCGCCGCGGCGCTGAAAAACTGCCCAAAATGCAAAGAGGATAAATTGCAGCGCCTCATCGGGGCCGGCGCCGGAATCATTTTCAAGGGGAGCGGCTTCTACGAAACGGACTACAAGCGGAAAGAGCAGCCGAAGCCGGCGGCGGACAAGACCCCGCCCGCCGCATCCGCTTCCTCCGACTCCGCCGCGCCGGCTTCGGCCTCCGGCCCCTCCGCTTCCTCCGGCAAAGACGCCGGCTCCGCTTCCTCCGGCGCTTCCGCCGCCGGCGAGGCGAAGCAGCCGGCGAAGGCGTCCTGAAATGCTTCTTAAAAGCGCCTCGGAAGCGGCCGAAGCCTATGATGTGGTGATCATCGGCGGCGGTCTCGGCGGCATGACGGCCGCGAAGCGGCTGGCCGATGCCGGGCGGACCGTCCTATTGGTGGAGGGTTATTCCCGCCTGGGCGGTTACGCAACCTGGTTCAAGAGAAAGGGCCACGTTTTCGACGTGGCCCTGCATGCGTTTCCGGCCGGCATGGCGAAGACACTCAGGAAATACTGGAGCAGGGAATTGGCGGACAGGGTGATGCCCCTGCGGCGCATCCGTTTCGAAAACCCCGAATTCTCCTTCACCACCACCTTTGAGGCGGAGGATTTCAAGCGCCTCCTAAGGGAAAAGTTCAACATCCCCGACCAGCAAAGCGAAGCTTTTTTCCGGGCCGCCCGCGATATGGAATACCACCATGGCGTCAGCGAAACGACCCGCGAATTCTTCGAGCGGCATTTCCCCGGACGGCTGGACGTCATGCGGGTCCTTTTGGAAACGGTCACCTACGCAACCGGCGCCAATCTCGACGACCCCGCCATGGTCTACGCCATCGTGTTTTCGAACTTCTCCCAAAAAGGCACCCACACCTTCCGTGGCGGCACGGATTATCTCCTTAACGAGATGCGGCGGCTTCTCCTCGATTCCGGAGTGGACATCCTGCTCGGAACCAAAGTCGACGCTATCGAGGTCGAGAGCGGAAAAGCGGTCGGGGTGGCGGTGGGCGGCTTCAATATCGAAGCGCGGGCGGTGGTGTCGAACGCCAACCTGAAGGCGACTGTCCTGAACCTGGTCGACATGGAGTCCCTCTATCCCCCGTTCGCCGCGGAAGTGCGTGCCGTCCCCCTGAGCGTTTCCGTGGCGCAAGTCTACATGGGCTTGCGGCCGGGCGAGTCGATACCGGAAGTGGCGGATCTGCTTTTTTCCTCGACGGAGCCGCACTACAACGCGCCGGGGCTTCGCGCCTTCCCCCCCAGGAGCATCAGTTATTCCTTCTACTATCCCCGGCACATCCGTCCCGACTACGAGGGCACGGAGATCGTCGGCTCGATGTGCGCGGATTACGACGACTGGGAGAATTTGTCCCCCGAGGAATACGCGAAGAAAAAAGCGCTTCTTGCCGAGACGGTTCTGGCCGATTTGTCCCGCCACCTGCCGGGGATCCGGGAAAAGCTCGACCATATCGAAGTCGCGACCCCGCGCACTCTCGAACGTTTCACCGGGCACTGGCGCGGGGCCAGCTTCGGCACCAAGTTTCCCGGCTATCTTGCGGCGGAGCGTCTTCCCTCGATAATAGGAGGTTTGTACCATTGCGGTTCACAGGGGATCCTCATGTCCGGCTGGCTGGGCTCGGCGAATTGCGGCGCCTTGGCGGCGGGCAAGGTCGACGCGTTTTTGGGGTGATCATCTATTTTGGAGACCATCATGTTGACAAGGGAAGAGGACATTCGCGACGCGGCGGTGAAAAGAGCCGCCGAGGAAGTGATGCTGGCGGTCAGGACCAGCCCGAAGACCCGGGGACTCGACAACATGTCGATTCTGCTGGTCGACGGTCCGGACCGGGAAAAACTAGCCGCGAAGATGGAGGAATTGAACGAAAAGTCCGGCGGCAAGCGTCCCACCTTCAGCCGCGACGCCGGCGGGGTGCGTCTGGCGTCGGCGGTTCTTCTCATCGGCATGAAGGCTCCGGCCTACGGTTTGAACTGCGGCTGGTGCGGCTATCCGACTTGCGAGGGGAAAAATCAGGGTAACGCGAAAGCGCCCTGTGTTTTCGGGGCGATTGATTTGGGTATCGGTTCCGGGGTCGCCGCCGCGGTTTTGGCGGACAAGCATATCGACAACCGGATGATGTTTTCGATAGGCTACGCGGTCCTCGAACTGGGCTGGTTCCCGAAGGAGGTCACGCTGGCGCTCGGTTTCCCCCTGAGCGTGTCCGGAAAGAATCCGCTGTTCGACCGGAAGTAGGCGGTGGGTGCGGCTTGCTCCTTCGGGCGGCGATTGTTAAAATTGGGGCTTGCTTCTTTTGTTGACCGATCCGGGGGGCAAGCCCCCCAGACCCCCCATCTGAATTCGTGGAGTATGGGGCTGCCCGGTTTGAATTCGAAAACTTCGGGGCGGCCCGGACGCAAAGACGCGCCTTCGGCGCTGTTTGCTCTGTAAGGTAGGGCCGCGTAACGAGTTTCCATGCGTTTTTACCGAATGATGAAATGGCTGCCTTATTACGCGGCCCATTACCGCATTTAATAACCGCAACCGAAAAACCGCTACCGCTATTTGACTTCTTTATAACCGCATTTCATAGGGGGGCTGGTTGCGCCCCCCTGGAACCCCCGCAACCAGCTTTAAGCTGGACCCGATCCCGCAAAGCGGAAATGCGAGGGGTTCCTTGACAAGGATCATTACATGACCTTCGACTTCTACGACCAAACCGCCATCGTCACCGGCGGCACCCGCGGCATCGGCCGCGCCACCGCCGAAGCCCTCCTCGCCGCCGGCGCCGATGTCATCTGCCTCTACTCCCACGACGAAACCGCCGCCCAGGAAATGCGGGACGCCCACCAAAACTCCTCCGGACTCCGCCTCGAAAAACTCGACGTCGCCGACCCCGACGCCGTGAAAACGTTCTGGCGCAAACTCGAAGCGGAAGACCTCCACCCGGAAATCCTGGTGAACAACGCCGGAATCAGGAAAGACGCCGTCGTCGCCATGCTGCCGGAAAGCGACTGGAACCGCGTCCTCGATGTGAATCTCACCGGCGCCTTCCTCATGGCCAAATACGCCGTGCAAAGCATGAGCGGCCGCCGTTACGGCCGCCTCGTCAATATCACCAGCCCCTCCGGCAAAATCGGCTTCGAAGGGCAGGCGAATTACGCCGCCGCCAAAGCCGGCATGGTCGCCCTTTCGAAAAGTCTCGCCAAGGAAGTCGCCCGGCGGAACATCACGGTGAATTGTGTTTCCCCCGGGTTTATCGACACCGATTTCATTCGCGACCTCCCCGAGGACCAGGCCAAGCGTTATCAGCAAATGGTGCCGCTTCGTCGTTTCGGGAAAGCGCGGGAAGTCGCCGACGCCATCCTCTTCCTCGCCTCGAAGGAAGCTGCCTATATCACCGGTGCCGTCCTGGAGGTCACGGGAGGGCTGTGAGGAATTGGTTAAAAAGGTGGTAAAATGGTGGTTCAATAAAATCCAGCCGAATGGCTGGTTGCGGGGTTCCAAAGGGGGCGCAACCAGCCCCCTTGTGAAATGCGGTTATAGTTTTTTAATGGATAACGAAGTTATCCCATTAAAAAATTTCCTCTACGGAGCAAAGCGTCAGCGTGCTCCAAACGGAGCGGGATCAAAGAGGAATTCGCGTCTGCATTGGTTACTATGCCGCGATCGAGGTCGGCGGTAGGGAAGCGGTAATGATTCCCTCCTCCCTTTTGGAAAGATCCGGATGCAACAATCGGGTGTTACCGTGTCTTCCGATGACTTCCCCGCATGGCGCCCGCTCAGGCGGACGCGGGCGCATCTCAACGGTGTTACCTTAATCCGCATCCTTGTTACGCTGGACTCCTCCCCACACGTCATTCCGGCGCCATAAACAATGAACCGGGGTGAGGCGTACCTCGCCGGAATCCAGGCCGATAGACAATCGCTACAGTGGCGTTTGCTCGATGTGTTAATTCCGAAACTGATAGGGTGTTTAGTGGAACCCCTGAGCGACGGAGCGACGGTTTATCGGCCTGGATTCCGGCGAGTTACGCTTCCCCCCGGTTCAATGTTTATGGCGCCGGAATGACGTGTGGGGAGGAGTCCGGCGTAACAGGATGCGGATTAGGGTAACACGGTTTAGATGCGCCTGGCGGGCGCCGCGTGATGGTGTGATTCGGAGCAGCGACATCACCCCAGGTTGCATCCGGATCTTTCCAAAAGGGAGGAGGGAACGAACCGGCTTCTCCTACCGCCAGCCCCGATCGCGGCATAGTAACCGATGCAGACGCGTTCGTTATTACCGATCCCGCTCCGTTTGGAGCACGCTGACGCTTTGCTCCGTAGAGGAAATTTTTTAATGAGATAACTGCGTTATCCATTAAAAAACTAAACCGCGTTTCTACAAGGGGGCTGGTTGCGCCCCCTTTGAAACCCCGCAACCAGCCATTCGGCTGGACTTTTTGAACCGCCTTTAACCGCCATTTTAGGAACACTCTATAATGGAATACGACCTCGCCGCCGCCATACCGCACCGGCCGCCCTTTCTACTCCTTGACGATATCCTCGAACTTACCAAGGACAACATCCGCGCCGCCTACACCCCCCGCCCCGACTCCCCCCTGTGGCGGGAAGTCTACGCCGGACACTATCCGGGACAAGCAATCACCCCCGGCGTCCTGGTCTGTGAAATGGCCCTGCAGGCAGCGGCGGTCCTCGCTTATGAAACAGCCAAGACGGAAAAGCTCGCCGGCGTCCCGGTCGTCACCCGCCTGCAAAACGTCAAATTCAAGAAAATGCTCCCCCCGGGCGTCAGGGTGGAAATCCGCGCCAGCCTGCAGGAACGCCTCGCCAACGCCTTCTTCATGAAGGGCGAGGTCAAAAGCGACGCCGGCGTAATTGCCCAACTCGAATTCGCCGTCGCCTTCGCCCCGGCTGAACCAGCACCGCCAGCGGAACCCTCCGGACCGGCGGAATAGGCGACCAAACATGCAGCGTGACCTTCAGGCAGTACTCGAAAAAACCTTCGGCTTCCCGGCCTTCCGGCCCCACCAACAGGAAATCGTCGCAAGCATCCTGGCGGGACAGGACGTCTTCGCCGTCATGCCCACCGGCGGCGGCAAATCCCTCTGCTATCAGCTTCCGGCCAGTATCAGCCCGGGGCTTACCCTGGTCGTCTCCCCCCTCATCTCCCTGATGAAAGACCAGGTCGACGCCGCGAACGCGAACGGCATCGGCGCCGCCAGCCTCAATTCGAGTATCACCGAAACGGAACGCCGCGACATCAACAGCCGCCTCCGCGCCGGCGACATCAAACTCCTCTACATTTCGCCGGAACGCTTCAATTCCCCCGGCTTCCTCGACTACCTCCGCACCTTTCCCCTGGCCTTTTTCGTGGTCGACGAAGCGCATTGCATTTCAGCCTGGGGCCACGATTTCCGCCCCGACTACCTCTCCCTCTCGGCGATGAAACGCGAATTCCCCAAAATTCCCGTCGCCGCCTTCACCGCCACCGCCACTCCCCGGGTCGCCGCCGACATCCGCGCCCGCCTCGGCCTCGAAAACGCCCACCTGACCCGCGCCTCCTTCAACCGGTCCAATCTGGTCTACCACGTCATGCCAAAGGACCATCCGGATCAACAGCTCCTCGATTTCCTGAAGAACCGCCCGGGCGACGCCGGCATCGTCTACCGCACCACCCGGAAATCCGTCGAAGCCACCGCCCTCCTCCTGAAGAAAAACGGCATCCACGCCCTCCCCTACCACGCCGGGCTCACCGACGCCGAACGGAACCGGGCTCAGGAGGACTTCCGCCACGACCGCTGCCAGGTGGTCGTCGCCACCATCGCCTTCGGCATGGGCATCGACAAACCTAACGTCCGCTTCGTGGTACACGGGGATCTGCCGAAAAATATCGAGGGCTATTACCAGGAAACGGGCCGGGCCGGCCGCGACGGCGAAATGGCGACCTGCCTCCTCCTCCACAGCCCCGGAGACATCCAGCAGCTCCACCGCTTCAACTCCGGCATCGCCGATCCGGTGGCGCGGGAGGCGGCCACGGAACAACTGCGGGGCATGGCCGCCTTCGCCCGCTCGGAACACTGCCGGCGGGCCGAACTTCTGGCTTATTTCGGGGAAATTTACCCGGAGAAGAACTGCGGCGGCTGCGACATATGCCTTGGCGTCGCGGAACGGGAGGACGCGACCGTCGCCGCCCAGAAGGCGCTGTCGGCGATGGTGCGAACGGGAAACCGTTTCGGGGCGGTCTACCTCGCCGACATCCTGATTGGCGCCGATTCGGAGAAAATCCGCCAAAACGGCCACCACCGCCTGCCGACCTTCGGAGTGGGCAGGGACCGTCCGAAACATTATTGGCGCCGGGTCATCGAAGCGGCGGTTGCGAAGGG
>JAVBRG010000157.1:0-11240 GCA_031548195.1 Planctomycetota bacterium
GTTATCGGCTACTCAAGGGGCGGTGGCGAAAAACCACTCGCAATTCCCTTTACCATGCAACCTTTTGTTCACACGACTGTTGTGGAGGCGGTTCCCACAACAGTCGCGTAGTAGAATTAGCCACGATCGCGGGTGGTGGGATATGGATAGACTCTTCTTTTTAATTGGCGCCCGGGGGGCGGGAAAGACCACTCTCGGGACCAGACTGGCCCAACGGCTGGGTTGCGCTTTTTTCGACACCGACCGGTACATGCTGGAACGGGACGGCTTGACCGTGCGGGAAGTGGTCGGGCGGGAAGGCTGGGAAGGGTTCCGCCGCCGCGAAAAAAACGCGCTCCGGGATGTCCTGGGACCCAATCGGGTCGTCGCCACCGGCGGCGGCATGGTTCTGGATGCGGAGAACCGCGCCTTGATGCGGGAGCACGGGGTGGTTTTGTATCTGGCGGCGCCGGCCGCGGTTTTGGCGGGGCGGATCGCCCGGGACGGCGACTCGGCCGCTCGGCCAAGCCTGACCGGGAAAACCGCGCTGGAGGAAGTGGCCGAGGTTCTGGAGGCGAGGGACGGGCTCTACCGTGAAACGGCGCGGCATGTCCTGGACGCTTCGCAGGATTTCGAAGGGCTGCTGGCGGATGCGCTGCGGATTTGCATCGGTTAGAACCGCTCTAATGTTTACCATTGCGCCAAAACGAAACGCCGGTATCCTAGGGCGATTCAGGTTTTTTGAAAAATTGTGTTCGGACGTTTGTGAACCGATCCTTTGCTTTCCGGAGCCTTCCATGCCACCAATCAAAGAGCGCGAGAGCCTGGCCACCCGACTCGGTTTTCTTTTCATCTCCGCCGGTTGCGCCATCGGACTCGGTAATGTCTGGCGCTTTCCCTACATCACCGGCGCCCACGGCGGCGCCGCCTTCGTGGTCCTGTACCTGATTTTCCTGGTCTTCCTCGCCCTGCCCATCATGATTATGGAATTCATCGTCGGCCGGGCCTCCCGCCAGAACATCGGCGGGTCCTTCCGCAAGCTGGAGCCGAAGGGGACCTACTGGCACATCCACGGCTACACCGGCATCATCGGCAATTACATCCTGATGATGTTCTACACCACCGTGTCCGGCTGGATGCTGGCATACTGCTGGTACATCGCCTCCGGGCAATTGGCCGGTAAAACCCCGGAGCAGGTCGGGGCCTTTTTCGGACAAACCCTGGAAAGCCCCTCCGCCCAGGTCGGCTGGATGCTGGTGGTGACAATCATCGGCATGGCGGTGTGTTACGTGGGGCTGAGGAAAGGCGTGGAGACGGTCTCAAAGGTCATGATGAGCGGGCTTTTCATCCTGCTTATCGCCCTGGCGGTGCGTTCGGTGACCTTGCCCGGCGCGGAGGCGGGAATCAGTTTTTATCTCAAGCCCGATTTTGGCAAGCTGATGGCGTCGGGGTTTTGGAACAGCGTTTTCGCCGCTTTGGGACAGGCGTTTTTCACCTTGTCGGTGGGCATCGGCTCCATGGCCATTTTCGGAAGCTATGTGTCGAAGGAACGTTCCCTCACCGGCGAGGGGATAACGGTGATGCTTCTGGACCTCTTTGCGGCGATCATGGCGGGACTGGTGATATTTCCGGCCTGCTTCGCCTATGGCGTATCGCCCGGGGGCGGTCCGGGGCTGGTTTTCGTGAGTCTGCCGAACGTGTTCAACAATATGGCGGCGGGTCGTTTGTGGGGGTTCCTGTTCTTTCTGTTCATGACTTTCGCCGCCCTGACCACGGTCATCGCCGTGTTCGAGAACATCATTTCCTATGCGATTGACGTCTGGCAATTCTCCCGCCGAAAGTCGGTCGCCGTTAATTTCATCCTACTTTCCATCCTCGCCCTGCCTTGCGCCCTTGGGTTCAATCTGTTGTCCGGATTCAATCCCCTCGGGGCCGGTACGGTGGTGCTGGATTTGGAGGATTTCATCCTCTCAAACAACCTGTTGCCGTTGGGGTCGATTGTTTACCTGCTGTTTTGCGTGACCCGGTACGGCTGGGGCTGGGACAACTTCATCGCCGAGGTGGATACGGGCAGGGGGATGCGTTTTCCCCGTTATCTCAGGGGGTACCTGACTTATGTCCTGCCCTTGATCATGCTGATTATTTTTATCCAGGGGTATTACGCCAAATTCTTCTCCTGATTGGCATGGGGATGCAGACTCCTGTTCTGAACCGGGCAGAGCGGTTTTACAATCCTGTGAAGTTGTGCAAAGTGACGCTTGACTGTTCAAGCGTCACTTTGCATATACCGCTCTAGCTCTACAACGCGGCATTTGCGGGAACCGCATCCGCAAATGCCGCATGAAGTTAGAGTTATCGGCTACTCAAGGGGCGGTGGCGAAAAACCACTCGCAATTCCCTTTACCATGCAACCTTTTGATCACGCGACTGTTGTGGAGGCGGTTCCCACAACAGTCGCGTAGTAGAACTAGAATCCGGCATTAAGCGCCGCCGCGGCCGCCGCTTCCGCCGCCGATGCCGCCGCCACTCGCGCGGCTTCCGCCGCCTGAACCGCCCGTTGGGCCTCGGCCGCCGCTTCGCGGGCGATTTGGTCCAGTTCGAACTGGTTCGCCGCTTGTTGATTGAATCTTTGCTGATCCAACATCTGCTGTTCCAATAACTCCGGAGGGTACGCCGGTAACATATATGGCGCCGCTTCCGGCATTTCGAAAGGTTCGGCCAGGACCGCCGGCGTTTCGTACGCCTGGGGGATTATGGTCGGGGCGGAGGGCTGGCCCATACCCTGCCCAATTTCTCCCATGTCCGCCGCCGTCCCGGCGAAGGAGTCATACTTCGAACCGCCGAACGCGCCGCCGGCGCTATAGGGGTCTTCCGGATCGGCGGCGCCGCCTTCCGGGTAACCGCTCCCCATCGGACCGACATTGTCCTGCCCCGGCGCCTCCAGGTCCGACTCCGGCACTTCCGGCGTAAAGGCGTCGTACTTCGACCCGCCCTGCCCCGGCGTAACTTCGTCACTTGAATAAACGCCGGTTCCGGCGTCATACCCCGGTACTCCGCCGCCGAAATCCCCCGTCCCGCTGTCGTAACGGTCCGGCTGCAAAGGCGCTTCGGCCGCGCCGGTTGAATAATAGAAAGCCGGCGGCCCGCCGGCGGGAGTGCGCATTTCATAGGATTTCAGGGTCTCGATAATCGGCCCCGCCTCGACCGGCACGGGGACGATGCGGTCCAGGAGGATGTCCCGCAGTCCCACCGGCAGGCCGTAAAGAAGGTGATTGTAACGGTCGTAATTGAACATGGCGCCGCCCTCGACGGCGGCGCCGGCGAACAGCCCCCGGGAGCGGGAATAGGTGAGGAGCGCCGTGCCGGGTCCGACGCTGGCGCCGAAGTCGCGGCCGACCGGGCCGGCGGCGGCGGCGGCGTCGAGGCCGATCGTGAAGCGGGTTTTCACCAGCATGTCCACGCCGGCCTGGTTCATGATGAGGATGATGGCGTCGATGGCCTGGCCGCCGATTTGAAAACCGAAGGAGCCGTCGGCGGTGCGGATAAAGGCGGGGCCGTACCAGTCGTCGGTCGAGCGGTCGTGCATGAGGATGATGCCTTCGCCGCCTTTCACACCGATGCCGAAGCCGGCCTTGTACTGGCGGACGATGATGACGCCGTAACAGTCGGCGAGGAGTTCGCCGGGGATGCTCTTGTCCGGGGCGGATTGGAAGTCAATGAAGAATTGCCGGTATTCCTCGATACGCCGGGCGATGTCGGCGCGGGAGGCGGCCTGGGCCGGCGCGTCCCAGAACAAGGTCGACACGATGCCGAGGGCTAGCGCCGCGATGAGTAGGTGAAACGTTTTTTTCATGCAGTCCTCCTAATTATAATCCTTGTGAACCCTGGAAATCCGCTGTCGGGTCAATTTTGCCGCCGGCCGTCCCGCTTCGCCCGACCGGGCTTCCAGCCCCTCAGCCGCAAGGCGTTTCCCAGAACCGAAACGGAACTCAGGGACATCGCCGCCGCCGCCAGCATCGGGTTCAGGAGCGGGCCTCCGAACAGGTGCAAAACCCCCGCCGCCACCGGTATTCCCAAGGTATTGTAAAGGAACGCCCAGAACAGGTTTTCCTTGATGTTGCGTAAAGTCGCCCGGGACAATTCCACCGCCGTCGCCACGTCCCGCAAATCATTATGCATCAGCACCACATCCGCCGACTCCACCGCCACGTCGGCCCCGGCCCCAATCGCCAATCCCACTTCCGCCGCCGCCAGGGCCGGCGCGTCGTTGAGGCCGTCCCCGACCATGCCCACCCGTTTGCCGCTATCCTGCAGGCGCTTCACCTCCGCCGCCTTGTCCCGGGGCAAAACCTCCGCCAGCACCCGATCGATCCCGGCTTGTTTGGCGACGGCCGCCGCCGTAAGCCGATTGTCTCCAGTGAGCATGGCCACTTCAAGCCCCAAACCGCGCAAAGCGGAAACCGCCTCGCGGCTGGATTTCTTCATAACATCCGCCACCGCCAGGCAGCCGACATAATTCCCGTCCAAGGTGGCGAACATCACCGTCTTGCCTTCGGCTTCCAACGCTTCGGCCCGCCGGGAAATATCCTGCAGCACCTCCTCTCCCAAGGGCTGTTGCGCCAATAACCGGCGGTTCCCCACCCGCACCGTCCCCTCCCTCCCCTCCGCCTCGATGCCCCGGCCAGGAAGGGCCTGGTACCGGTCAATCGCCGCCGGCGTTATGCCTTTCGCCACCGCCGCCGCGACAATCGCCCCTCCCAGGGGATGTTCGGAACCTTTCTCGGCGCCGGCGGCGAGGGCGAGCAGGCGCTCCTCGGATACCCCGCCGGCCGGAACCGCGTCGGTCAGTTGCGGCTTACCTTCCGTTACCGTGCCCGTCTTGTCGAGAATCACCGTCTGGAGGCCGCTGGCACGTTCCAGGGCGTCCCCGCTTTTATAGAGGATACCCTGCTCCGCCCCCCGGCCGGTCCCGACCATGATGGCGGTGGGGGTCGCCAAACCCAGGGCGCAGGGGCAGGCGATGATGAGTACCGAGATAAAAATCGACAAGGCGAAGGCGAAGTCGCCTTTGCCAATCCACCAGGCGCCACCGGCCAGGAGGGCAATGCCAATCACCGCCGGCACGAAATAGCCGGCGACCACGTCGGCCAGGCGTTCAATCGGCGCCTTGGCGCTTTGGGCGTCCTCGACCAGCTTGACGATTTGCGCGAGCATGGTGTCGGCGCCGACTTTTTCGGCGCGAAAGCGGATGACCCCGTTTTTGTTTATGGAAGCGCCAACCACTTTCGAGCCGGGTTCCTTGTCGACCGGCATGCTTTCCCCGGTGACGATGGCCTCGTCCACCGCGCTCTCCCCCCACACCACCGTTCCGTCGACGGGAATCTTCCCGCCCGGCCGCACCATGACCTCGTCCCCGACCACCACCTCGCCGGCGGGGATTTCCAGCTCCCGGCCGTCCCGGAGCACGGTGGCGGTTTTCGGGGCTAGGGCGAGGAGCTTCTTGATGGCGGCGGAGGTTTTGCCCTTGGCGGTCGCTTCCAGGGTTTTTCCCAACAGAATCAGGGCGATAATGACCCCGGCGGATTCGAAGTAGAGGGCGTGGACGGCGTGGGGGTCCCCCTGGGCGATACGCCAGGTCGAGTAGAGGCTGTACAAAAAAGCGGCGGAAGTTCCGACGGCGATCAGGGAATCCATGTTCGGGGCGAAGTCCCGGAGCAGCCGGAAACCGACCGTGTAGAAACGCCTCCCGACCCAGAGAATCGGCAAGGTCAGGATCAATTGCGTGATGGCGAAAGCGAGGGGGCGCACATCCGGATGCAAAAAACCGGGGACCGGCAGTCCCAGCATCGGTCCCATCGCCAGGTAGAGAAGCGGCAGGCAAAAGGCGACCGCGACCGCGAAGCGGCGCCGCAGGGCGCGGATTTCCGCCTCCTTCATTTCGGCGTGCCGATCGCGGACTGCCGCAGCGGGCGTCTCCTCCAGCGCCTTGAAGCCGGCTTTGGCGACGGCGGCGCGGATTTCCGCCAGGGACAACTGTTTGTCGTCGTAAACGAGGGTGAGTTTTTCGGTGGCGAAATTGACCGTGACGCCGCTGGTACCGGGCAGTTTTTTCACCACCCTTTCCAGGCGCTGCGCACAGGCGGCGCAAGTCATCCCCTGAATTGGCAATGCGGCATTTTCCGTCATGTCGACCTTTCGTTGCAAACCAAAGGGCTGTTTCAAAGTCATGCGCGGAGCCAGTGGCCGGTTCCACCTATCCATATATATGTCGCGGCAAACAAGTTTATGACGGCAAAAATGGTTGCGGCAATACAAAAAGGCCACGCATCCCCAATGATGCGTGGCCTGTAGGAGAGTAGCGCATGTCCTCTCGCCGCCGACCGCCGGCGAAAAATACCGTAAAAGGGCAGCTCTAAAGCGATTAAGTACAGCCGTAAACGACTCACTGACGTTTCTTGCCGTGCCTCTTGCCGAGACCTTGCGGCCTCGACCGTTTATCCTAAAAGCCCGACGACCAGACCACCGCCTCGTCATTGGCGGGAATCACATTGCAGGTCGCCCGGGTCGTGTAGTGCACCGCCGGATCCGACGCCAGAATGCCGCTCAACCCCAAAGGCTCGATGCCGCCGCCATAATAACCGGCGGGATCCGGGCCGGGGACATAAGTGTTCACCTGCGTTTCACCCGGCGTTACATAGAGGTCCCCGCCGCCCAAAGCCGGTTCCGGCTCCAGGGAGGCCAGCGGCGGAACCACGCCGGAGGGGGGGATGCTCTCGGAAACCACCGCCGGAACCGGCGCCGGCGCCTGATACGAAGGGGCGGGCGCGCCGGTGTCCATGGGCGGCTCCATAATCGGAGTAGAAGCGGGAACCGGCACCACCGCGGTGGTGCGAACCGCCAGGGGACCCGCCGGCGCCGGCTGCATGGCCGGCTGAGGCGCGGGCTGGGCGACGACGGCCGCGACGGCGGCGGAAGGAATCGGGTCGGAGAACCGGGGCGCGCCGGGGCCGCGCCGTCCCGCCGGCACGACCGCCGGCGCTTTACGAACCGCCCGGGCGGGCGCGGCCGGGGCGGCGGCCAGGGCGGGGAGGCCGCCCGCCTGGGTGGTGGCGACGGGATTCGATACTTTGATGGTGCGAAGCGAGCCGGGGACGACGTAGTCATTGGGGCCGGTGGGAATGTAATCGGCGGCCGAGGCGTAGGCGCCGCCTTTGTAGCCGTCATAGGAAACGAGGGGATAATTCGCCGGAACCGCGCCGCCGCCGGCGTTTTGGGCCATGTGCGAAAGGGGATTGCCGGAATGCACGACCATTCCCTGGGCGACCATTCCGGACGGGGGCGCGTAGTTTATCGGCGGCGCCGGATAGGTGACCCCGGGGGCGGGATAGGAGACGGGTCCGTCGTAGTACAGGGAATTCGCCATCGCCAATGACACCGGAACCGGAGCCGGCGCGGGCGCGGGCGCGGAATAGACCGGCGCGGAATAGACTGGCGCGGAATAGACTGGCGCGGCATAGGTGGCGGCGGGAGCGGCGTAGCTGACATTGACCGGAAGGGCGGCGCAGTTCCCCGTACTGGCGCTCACCACCCGGCCCGAACAGTTGCCGCTGCGAGTCGACGACCCGCAGCCGACCAGGCCGAGAACCCCGGCCAACACGGCGGCGGCGGCCAGGCCTTTCTTTACGGACGTGAAACGGTAGATCATGATTCCCCCTTGTACAAATGAAATAAAGTCCCGTTGTTGAATTAATTCGTGAAGTGTTTGTTGCGGTGACTCCCCCAGTACGACCTTTTCTACACAATCGCCACCTCGAAATCAACTTAAATCGGATTTTTTTTCTTGACAAAAATTCTTGACCACTCCGGGTCAAACGCAAAACACGCGTCGGATCGGAAAGGCGCTACGCAACCGGCGCCTCCCGGTTCATAGCGGTCCGGGACCTGTTCATCATCTCAACCGTGACCGGAAAGACGGCAAAATATTACACGGAGAAAACGCCGGGGGTCGATAAATATACAGGTCCCGGTTTGCTATACCGAACGCCTATTGGAATTGTGAAAACGTATCTCATCGCGTCATACTTCGTCAGCTCGGCCGGAAATCACTTTTTCTGCCTAGCCGCCGGCTGAAAAAGTGATTTCCGCCCTCGCTTCCTCGTCTGACACGATGATATACATTTTCACAATTCCAATAGACGTTCGGTATATGGTGCACCTCCAAAAATTGCTGTTTTACCCGCAAACGGACAGGGGTGTAGAGGCGGCGTTCGGTATCCAAGCCCCAAGCGCTAATTCAACTTTTTTCTGAACTTTTCTACGACTTCAGTTTTTTCTTCCTGGGGGAATTTCTGGGAGCTTGACAACTGCATAGGAGAAGGCATGGGAATTTCTACGCGATCGGGTAAATGGTTGGCATTGGCGGCGGCGCTGGCATGGTCCGTCGCTCCGCAGTATGCCACCGGACAAGAGGGATATCACGAGGTAAGGGTGAACACCGACAACGTGGCGTGCGGCACGGTGGTCCTCAAGTGGCCTCTCGGGGATGCGAGCCAGACCGCCGGCCCGGCGGCCGGGCAGCCGGCGGCGAACCAGCCGGGCCCGGGCAACCTGCCCCCGCCCCCGAAACCGATCGGTGACCCTAACGTCAAGCTGGAAATGGCGGAAGTTACCCCCGTTCCGGTCATCCACGCCCACCCGGGCCTCAACGCCGGAAGCTATTGGCTGCCGCCCGCCGACGGTCTCTACCGCCACTACAGCCCCGAACTCCAGCCGCCTCCGCCGATGTGGCTGTACAACCGCGCCGTCTACGAACGCCGTCTCAAGGAAAAGTACGACATCGACTATCAGGTTCCGCCGGGATCGGTCGGCCAGTTCAAACCGGGGGAATTGGGGCCGATTGCCTCGGCGCCTGGGGTTTACGTGATTCAGGACGGGAGACAAATCTATTTGCCGGCCGGAGGAGCTCGAGTTCCTGCCGCCCGGCCGCAAGCGCCCGCCCGGGCGGCTGCGCCGGCTTTTGCCGAACCCACCCGCAGAGTCACGGCGGTCCAGCCGGTAATCCAATCCGCTCCGACGCCGGCCCCGGCGGCCGCCCCCGCCCAGCCGGCTGGCGAGTCCGCGCCGGAAAAGGAAGGGGCGCCGATATCCCTGCCCTGTCCCAATTTTGTTTTGTTCGGAGTTCCCTGCGGCGTCGAGGGACCGCCCCTGGTCGCGCCTTGCTCCGGAGCCGGCCCGTGCGGGCAGATCATGCAGGATGCCCAGACCGGCGTGACCTTCGGCGACTGGGTCTCCAGTCCTACCGCGCCGACCTTCCCCGATGTGGTGGATGTTTACGAACCTAAGGATTGAGCGGGGCGTGCCGCTAGCCTTGCCGCCAAACAACCGGCCCGGGGAAGTTTTCCCCGGGCCGGTTGTTATACCGAATGCGTATCGGAATTGAGAAAATATGTATCGTCCTGTCTGACGAGGAAGCGAAGGCGGAAATCACCTTTTAGGCTAGCGGCTAGTGCCCCGTAAAGCCTGAAAAAAGTGATTTCCGACTGAGCTGACGAATTCTGACGGGACGAGACGCGTTTTCACAATTTTGCGGTTCCCGCCTGGGCGATGCACCGTCAGCCTCTGTCAACCGCACCCGCCATGGCAACCGTCCGCGCGATAATGTAAAGCTTCTCCAATTGGTGTTGAAATCCGGGCGAATGTTATTGACAGTTTAATGCAAATGGATATAGTAACAGCTTCATTCTGTTGCCAAAAAAAACGGAGAGGTGGCAGAGTGGTCGAATGCAACGGCTTGCTAAGCCGTCATATGGGGTAACCTGTATCGAGGGTTCGAATCCCTCCCTCTCCGCCATTTATACCCGAAAAACCCTGATTTTCAGGGTTTTTTTGCGTTTCGGGGAAAGGGCAGTCCATCGCCTGAGCCTCCGTTTCCGCGTTCGTGTAAGTCCTTATTAGTCCGTTGAAGTTCGCCTTCCGGGTGTCCCTGTGGGTGTCCCTAATTTCACCCTGTACAAAATTCAAAACATCGTCCGTCCCCGTCCGCATATGTTCGCTTTCGGTGTCAGGCATCGCATGGATCGCCGGCAGCTTCTCCAGCGCCTCCGCCTTCCCTTCGACCATGACGTGGGTGTAAATGTTCGCCGTCAATCGCGGGTCCGAATGCCACATCAACTGTTGCGCGGTGACAAGCGGCACGCCGGCCTGGTTCAAGAGACTTGCGAACGAATGCCGCAGCGCATGGAAGTCCGCTACCCGGTCATATTCGTCAAAGTAAGGAATCCCCACCGCCTCCAGGTCCACCCGCAGCATCGCCGCCCCGCGCCCCTTCTGCATGTTGGTGAACACCCGCGCCGCCGGCAAATGCAGGACGAGGTCATCCTTCATGTCCTGTGCCAAATCCGGCCGCAGTGGCAGGGTCGCCTTCTTCCGATTCTTGGCGTACTTGGCCTCAATCGTGACCGTCGCCGTCTCCTTAGTGAAGTCGAATGCGCCTCGGGTGAGGTGATAAATCTCGGAGGACCGGAGCCCCGTTTCAATCGCCAGCCGGTACAAAAGCGACCGCTCGTAACCCGTCATGCCCTGCACCACACCGCCGTCAAGCGCCGCCGCCAATAGTCTCTCGATGTCCTCGAGCAACAGCGCCCGACGTTCCAGCCGCCGATCCGCCTTCTCATTCAAAAGTTTGATATGCGCGAAGGGGTTTTCCGTCAGCCTCCGCTCCGCCCGCAGCCAATTGCAGAACGATTTGACCTTGCGGATATGGTGGTTGATGTTCGCGGCGGAGCTACCGGAGGCTTTGCGGTTCGCAAGCCACTGGCTGAAATCGCCGGGGTCCAGGTCAGTTAGTACTACAGCGCGACTTTTTTCGCTGTGATAGCCGTAACATCAAGATACGAAAGAAGTTGCATAATGCCACCCTTAATCGAGGCGTTTCTGCAACATATTGATATTACTATGGTTACTAAAAAAGTCGCGTTGTAGTGTTAGGTACTTCCACCCGCATTCCCCAAAAACTCGGGTCGCGTAGGATACGCACTCGTTAATGTGTTGGGGTGAATTACCCTTCGCCCCCTAGGCAACCCGCCAGTGTATCGTCCCTTAAATTCCTTTGCTTATAAGATGGCTCTTTTGTCCGTACTCTTCGTCAGTCTCCGCCGCCCCGCGATTTTTACTCTCTATACCGCCGAGAGTAAAAATAGCTCTTGCGGCTGCGACTTCCTCGATTACGGCCAAAATAGCCGTCTTATAAACAAAGGAATTTA